>CAZUDS010000006.1:0-16293 GCA_964619425.1 uncultured Candidatus Saccharibacteria bacterium | reverse complement strand
CGCCATATCTGATTATTGAAGCTTTATCTAAATAGCAATCACCTATTTTCTCCCAAAGAATTGTGCGTTTGCCAAATCCATACTCAACAATAATCGCGTCAGAAGTCATTTCAATATTGAACTTTCTAAAACTATACATAACCACCATAAGCACTAAAAACGCAAGCAAAAGAGCCCAATCTATAGCGCGATAATCTACAAAAAATTGATAACCTAATAAAAAAAAGCTCAAAATTATAACAATGCCCAATATCCACATCTCCTTTTTCGGAAATATCTTTTCTTCATAAACAATATCTTTTTCCATAATAAAAAATTTAAAATTTAAAAATCCGAGGGACCTTTAATTATTTTACCATAAAAAACGAAAAACCGCGATTATCGCGGTTTTTTGAGATTGAAAATGGAGAAAAGAAGAAAGGGAAAGGGGAAAAAAGAAAAAAAGGGGGAATAAGACGCCAAGAGTCGCCTTTGAACAAGAAAGACCAGAAATTTCACCAGAAATTCAGTAGATGTTCCCTTTGCTTCATTGCTCCATGCAGTATAACCTTCCATCTCTATCGCAAGACTCGTACCAATACTCCGTCCACTCAGAATCTGTGCGGTCATGACGCCCAGTATGGCCACCGTATAAACTACTCTCGGTAGACCAATTGTCACAAGTTAAAGATTCTGTCATATCCTTTCTATATCCCTCTGAGTTCGTGTTTGTCCACATATTTCTCACGCTTGCTACCTCTGTTCCAAGCTCAGTCAGATTAATTTTTCTAATTAATATCCCGTCTGTGAGATCTATAAAGTTGTTTGCTACTCTCTTCAAAGTATCTACCAAGGTTATCGGGACATTATGTTTTTTTATTCTGTCCCGAGCATTTTTTCTTGTATCAGAGAGCCAAGCCCTCCATGTGCCCCCCAAACCAGCTGCGTTCGCTCGTATCTGACAAATGCTGTCCGCTCCTGTCAATCCTCCTAAATTTCCGGTATGAATCGTGCTCGTAATAAACACCCGTTTAATTGCCTCCACTGTTACAGAGGCTGTTACGTTACCTCCTTCTCCAGTACAGGAAACAATGAGGGTAGTTGCGGCTGTTAAGGCGGCGGATTGGACAACCCCACTTGTTGGGCTTCCCATGCCAGTGCTAAAATTAGTGCCAGTACATATTGTTACATTCGTTGAACTCCAGGTTATGGTTGTCGTTCTTCCATGGACAACGGGATTTGGGCTAGCTGAGATGGTTACTCTTGGCGCCCCAATTTCCTCTACTCTTGGATCTATTGGATCTACCACATCGTTCCCTACCGGTTTTTCTGGTTGTATTGGATCTACTGGATCTGCCACGTCATTCACTACCGGTTTTTCTGGTTGCATTAAATAAAATACTGCAACCCCACCAACGACAAGAACGACAACAGCAATAATTCCAATTATTAATTTATTTTTTTCCATAGTAAAAAATTTAATAAATAAAATATTTTTGTCGACCTTATTGATTGAAAATTAAAAATTGGTTAGAAATTAGAAATTAGAAATTGGAAATTAAATTAAAAATCGCAGGTTTTTAATTTACTATCTCTCCGTCTTTTATGTTAATTATTTTTTGCGCGTAATGAGCAATATCGGTGTCGTGAGTGACCACGATAATAGTTTTTCGCTCGTTTTTATGAAGCTCGGTCAGAATTTCCATAATCATTTTTCCGGTTTTAGAATCCACGTTACCGGTTGGCTCATCGGCCACAATTATTTCAGGATTGTTAACCAAAGCCCTGGCAATAGCCACTCTTTGCTGCTCCCCTCCTGAAAGTTCAGTTGGTTTATGAAAAATTCTTTCTGCTAAACCCACGGAGGCAAGAATATGCTCGGCTCTTTCTTTTCTTCTTAATTCATTTGTTTCTTGAAAAACCATCGGGAAAGCCACATTCTCAAAAGCGTTAAGATGCGACAGCAAATTAAACCGCTGAAAAACGAAACCGATTTTTCTGTTTCTAATCTTCGCTAATTTGTCCTGAGTCAATTTAGAAACATTTTGACCTTGCAAAAAAACGTCTCCTTTGGTTGGAACGTCCAAACAACTAATGATGTGCAGCAAAGTGGACTTGCCAGAGCCACTAGGACCCATAATTGCCACAAAACTACCTTTAGTAATTTCCCCGCTTACTCCTCTCAAAACAGTAAGGTCCATTTTCCCCATCCGATAAACCTTCCAAACATTTTCTAATTTTATTAAGGGTTCTGTCATTTTTAAGTTTCGCGCAGGATCTTTCGTGCGGGGTTCGTACGGGGTCTGTCTGTGCGGGGTCTGACCAGGGTCTGACCCTGGTCAGACCCTAATCTGACCAGACCCTAATCTGACCCCGTTACGACCCCTACGGCTGACCCTGCGCAATCAAATCACTTGTATCTAAATTTCTGAATAGGTCGCACCCGTTATTTGAAAAGAAGGCTATCCGCGTCAAGTCATTTAACTAGGCAAGTGAAAGTTCTTTTGCTTGCCAAAGGTAATTAGGATAAATCCGAAATTCAAATTAAGAAATTCCAAGCACCAAGCACCAAATTCCAAATAATATCCAATATTCAATTACCAAATGACCGAAACTTTGATAAATTAAGAAATCCCAAGCACCAAGCACCAAATAACAAACAATATCCAAATTCCAATGACCAAATGACCAAAACCTTCTTTATAAACAATTCTGTTTCGGTCATTGGGATTTCGGTCATTGGAGCTTGTTTGTAATTTGGAATTTGTGATTTGGAATTTCACCGTATTTATTTGTGATGCAACCCTACGGGGAGTCCGCCTAAAGGCGTCCAGGGAATTTGAGATTTGGAATTTGAAAAGTTGGATATGCAACAATTCAGCTTTTTACAGTTATGGATAATTTCACTTACATTTTAGATGACTTAATACGCTATCTTGCGCTATCTAATCTCGTAAGTAATTTGCACAAAACTTTGTATTTTGTCTTCTCCTATTTCTATTTCAGGCGGCGCTAATTCAGCTGCAGGCGCCATCACTTCTCTTACACCAAAGTCAAAAGGAGGAATAAATGGTCTGCGATAATCTTCGCTAAAATTAACTATTCTTACCAATTTAACCCCTAATTGAGAAGCCAAAATTTCTGCTTTTTCTTTTGCCTTGGTAATTGCCTGCTCTCTTGCCTGATTTTTTAGTCCCTCTTGATTATCAATTGTAAATCGCAAACTTCCAACTTGATTGGCTCCAAGATTCGTTCCTCCTTGTATTATTACGCCTATTTTCTCCATATCTCTTATTCTAACCTCTAACGATTGATGAACTTCATAGCCCACCAAGACCCTTCTGTCTCTGTGATGAAATCTATCACCGTTATGCCATTCATAGCGAGGTTCTACCCTAAAAGCGATTGTTCTTAAATCCCTGTCCTCAATTCCGTTTCCTTTCATAAAATCAATTATCGCGTTCATTTTTCGCGTATTTTCTTTCATCGCCTCATCAACGCTTTTTCGTTCTGAAACAACTGAAAAATTAACTATTGCCAAGTCCGGCTTGGCAAAAATCTCTCCTTGCGCAGAAACAGTGATTGTATTTTTTGCCTCAAATTCCTGTCCAATGTATTCTCTGTATTCAACTTTATTTAAGGTAGCAACAATAATTAGGGCTGTTAAAGCAACAGAAAAAACAACAAAAATTGTCAATAAAATATTTTTTTGTCCTAATGTAATTTTTTTTAATTCGGACTCCATATTTTTGAATTTAATTTGATTATTATTGAATTGTCGACCTTGTTAATTTTTTTCTTTCACTCATAAGTTAATTACTCATTGTACTACTACCTCTTCTCCCTCCTCCAGCCCAGAAACAACTTCCACCATATCATCGTCTCCTTTTAAGCCGATTTCTATAACTCGGTCTTGAATTAAGCCATCTTTGAAAACCTGAACTATAAACTTGCCATTTTTTTCTTGAACCCCGTTAGAAATTCTATTTCTAACGGGGTGAATGGCATCATTAGAAATAATTAAGACATTTTCCTTGAACACGGTTTTAATAACAATATCAGCGGTCATACCCGGTTTTAATCCTGCCGGCGTTTCTTCCTTAAAATCAATAGTTGCTTTATAGTAAACCACCCCGCCAATTAGTTTTTCCGTCGGGTCAATTGAGATTACTTCTCCAGCGAATACTTTATCGGGAAAGGCGACTAAAACAATATCTACTGGATTGCCGAGCCCGACTCCAACAATGTCTTGTTCATAAATGCCTACCTCTACCTGAAAAGGATTCTCGGGAAGCAGGGAAACTATTGGCTCTATTGGCTGGACTGTTTCACCTGTTCTTTTGATAAGATTAGTAATTTTTCCCCTGACAGGGCTTTTAAGGACGCTTTCCTGAATTTGTTCTTCTAAAAGTGTCTTTCTTGCTTGAGCCTGGCTTATTTGGGCTTGGTGAAAAGCGATGTCAACCGGACGCGGTTCAACTTTTATCAGAGCCAACTGATCCTGGGCGGTTTTTAACTGACCTTCGGCTTGGGTTGATTGAAGGACGGCTTTTGCTTCCACCGCCGCCAGATTTTCTTGAGTTAATGCCAGGGCGCTCTCAGCCGAAGCAAAAGATGCTTTGGCGATGTTGATATTTGTTTGGCCAATAAGTTGAGCTGAAAAAATAGCTTGTTGAGCATTTATGATATTAGTTAGGGCGCTGGCAATAGATGTTCTTTGAGCATCTAAAGAGGCCTTGTCTGTCTTGGAAATTAAGTGACGATAAAACGGCGTTTCGCAAACATCACGAATAACAGTTAGAGCCCCAGACACTATCCCAAGAGCATTCTTTGCTTCTAAAATGGCCTTATCAATATTCTCTGTTTTGAGACCGCTCTTAGCAATCTCTAAAAAGGATTTTACCCGGTCCCTGGCATTTTTTATCGTTGTTTTATTTTCTCTTACCCTGATACTCTCCTGATCATTAATGTGAAAATAAGTTCTCTGAACAGAATCTACTACATTGAAAGCATTATCAACTTGAAGAAAAACGCTCTCTAAAACATTTAAGCCGCCTTCATACGCTTGAGCAAGCTCTCTTTTCGCCTTTGCTTGGGCATCAATCAATCTCTGCTCAGCGCCCTGCAGAGAAACCTGGGCAGAGCTTATTTGGGCCTTGGCCCCGGTAATATTTTGAGCATTGCTCTTCTCAATCTTTGCAAGATGACTTTCTAAATTATCAACGGCTGTTTGGGCTATTCTAATTTCCTCCTCGCTTGCCCCGGCCAAAAGTCGGGAAAGTTTGGTCTCCGCCATTTCTAAAACCGCTTTTGCTTCGTCAAGCTGAATAAAAAGCTGAGTGGCATCAAGTTCTGCCAAGGATTGACCGGGCTCAACTATATCTCCGACCCCAACATATATTGCCTTGATTCTCCCTATATTTTTAAAACTGAGATTTATTTCCTGGCCTGCCCGAACCACTCCTGTTTCTGAAATTTCCTGAGAAATCTCTCCCCTGACTATTTTCTCTAAAACAAAATCAACTGGCTTTTCCTTAATAAAGCCCCGGTAAACGAAAAGTCCTGCCCCAAGAAAAGACATTAAAAGCAACAAAACTATTAGTAATGATGTTTTTCTCATAATTGACTTTATTATTCTTTAATGCCTGTAATATTTTGCCGACCTTTCATTTTTATTATACCAATTTATAGATGATAACGCTAACTAAAGATAAAAGTTAAGCCCTGGTGCGTTTGTTTGACGAAATCCGAACCTTTTTTGAACGGAACTGACCGCCTACGCGGAGTTTATTTCGCACCGAGCTTGCTCTGGTGTGGTGCTTCGAGGGAATGCTCGGGCGGGCAGAAGGGAGGGAAGGGTTGAAGAAAACACCCCAAAGGAAATCCTCGGTTTCCTGCGGGATAAAAATTCTCGCGCCGCCCTCACCTGCCTCGTAGTGAACGCGAAGCGTTCCGCTACTGGGGCTTTCGTCACCGCCAGGATTCGTACTAATAAAATTGGCATGCCGCAATTATTTTTCTAAACCTAAACTTCTCCCTAATTCCTTAATTTTATACCATCTTCAACCCATCTTCTCAACTCATCGATTTTCTTTTGTCGTGCATCTGCCGAAACTTCAAGATTAAAAGTTTCAAAAGCCAATCTAATAATTTCATCTTTCGACTTATCGCTCGTTTCTATTTTTTGAGATAAAACCCTTAATAGCTCGCGAATTTGCTCCATTTCCCTTGCAAGATTTGGTTCTTCCGAAAAAATACCAAAAATTTCTTCAGCAGACATTTGAGGTGTTATTTTTTCAGCAATTCCCGCTAATAAGCTTTCTACTTTTATTCTTCGGGCGATTTTTTCTTGTTCAAATGTCTGCTGAATTTCATCCACATCTTCAATGCTTAAAACTCCAGTTTCCGCCAATGCTTTTAAATCTGTTTGATCATAATTTCTTCCACCGTGTAATTTGAAATAAGCAACTTTGGCAGGATGGGACAAATGAATTTCTTGGTCCTGAAATTGAACGGGTTGTGCTTCAAACCATTTCAATGGCAACTCTACTCCGCCCCACCCTGTCGGGTTTCCAGATTCATTACGCCTAACAAGATGCACGTCAATAAAATTTAAAATTTCTCCTTCCCTAATTTTTCCCTGTTCATCAATCGCCGCAATCATCAAATATTCAGATAGTTCATCTGTAACTTCTTGAGCACCAACCCGTTCCATAATTTGCTCTTTTGGATTTTTTTTTGCATAAGACAAAAATAAACCATAACCATTCCGCTCTAACTGCCCGTCAGCTTTTCCCAGTTCGCCTTGCTCAATGGAAATATCAACATCTTTATGTATGCCGATATATTCTCCTCTTGTCAAAGAGATATTTAGTGCTCCATCTACACACCATTTTACATCAGAACCTTCAAAAACTTTTCCAAGTTTTATAAGATTGGCATCCATTCGTGCTTTTTCTTCAGGGGTTGGCGGTCTTCTTTCGACGTCTTGGTCTATATGCTCCATAAAGTCATCAAGAGGATCGCGTTCTTGATATTTAAAGCGCTCTCGGATTTCCGAGGATGCTTTTTGCTCCGGTGTCATCATTTCTTCGGCTTTTGCGACTTCTTCCGGTGAGGGAATATACTTTTCCATTCCTTCTTTCATATTAAATCTTTTGGATTTACGTTAATTGCTTTAGCGATTTTTGAATAGTCAGAAGTGATGGATTTCTTCTTCCTCACTCTAACCCACTAATATATGACCTGTATGCCTGTGGGCGCCTAAATTCCGCGCGATGCCGCCTTGCGACACTTTTCTTTTTGCCCACCCGAGCGTTCAGTCTGAGCGCTTCGTGCGACTGAATCAATCGGCAAAATTCCTGAAAGTTTAATACTGGTGCCGCTTACGGGAGTCGAACCCGTGTTACTAGGTTGAGAACCTAGCGTCCTAACCACTAGACGAAAGCGGCTCCTAATTAACAGTAGCAAAGATTAGGTTTTTTCTCAACAACAAAAGGAAGGCCTGGCTCTCCTTTGGCATGCAGAACCCAGGCCTATGTTCAGATCCCGGCTTCGAACATCCAAGTGGATACAAATTACAAATGACTTACAAATATACAAATATTTGTATATTTGTATTTATTCGTAATTCGTACACTTTATGTTCAGATCCCGGCTTCGAACATGCTCTTTGATATTTATTTGTAATTAAAGCTGTGCGATTTGAGGATTCCAAGAATAGCGCGGGCCAACTTATCAGGATGATGACGGATAAAGCCCCGAGGTCTTAAAAAATTATCTTCAATGATTTGAAATTTTTGATTGGAAAAATCGCTTTTTTCATATTCTACATAAGAAGCTTTTTCTTTTTCGTATTTTCTAATCCGATTAATTGAGGGCCGTTTATCATTTAAAATCAGATAATTAATAGTATTACTGCCTAAATATTTTTCCAGGGTCTTGACAAAATCAACGGCTCTAAAGCCAGTCGTCTCTCCAAATTTTGTCATTAGATTACAGACATAAACTTTCTTCGCTTTACTTTTTCTAATGGCCCTGGGAATGCCTTGAACTAAAAGATTAGGCAGAATGCTGGAAAATAGATCGCCCGGTCCAATAATAATAAGACGGGCTTGGGCGATAGCCCGAAGAGCCCGTTTATTGGTTTGGCAGGATGGCCGCAGATAAACTTTTTTTATCTTCAGACGACCATCGTGTTTAGGGATATCAATATTGGTCTCCCCTATAATTTCCTGACCATTTTCTAAAAGGGCGCAAAGCCGGGCGTTATCTAAGGTAGCCGGGATAACCTCTCCTTTAATATTAAGAAGCTTACCTGCTTCCTGGATTGCTTTCTCAAAATCGTCATACATACTTGAGAGAGCAGTAATAAGGAGATTACCAAAATTATGACCTTTTAAGCTGCCCCGAGAAAAGCGAAAATTAAAAAGGTCGGCCAGGGTTTGCTCAGAATCAGCTAAGGCCACTAAGGCCGGCCTAACACTGCCGGGAGGCAAGACGCCAAATTCTTCCCTTAAAATTTTAGTGGAACCGCCGTCATCGGCCATTGACACTATGGCTGAAAGTTTAATCGGATATCTTTTTAGGCCAGATAATACAGCAAAAGTACCGGTGCCTCCACCGATAACTACAATTTTATTTTTGTTTTTCATGGACCAGGCAAATTTACCCCGTTAGAGAAAACTACCGATTTTCTATGTTCAGATCCCGGCTTCGAACATTGGTTTTGTGGGTCGTAGGTGGTAGGTCGTGGGTCGTGAGTCGTAGGACTACCTTCTACCTACTACCTACTACCTACTACCTATGTTATGACTCGTAATCAGGCGGTATTTGCCAATAATCAATGATGTATTCTGTTAATTCTCGGAAAACCGGAGCCGCCGAAAATTCAGCTGTTTTTGCCTGGGGGTTGTTTAATTTTACTAAAATTAAGAATTGCGGTTCAAAGGCCGGAAAAAAACCGACAAAGGACTGAACTGTTTTTTCTGAATAGCCGGGCTTATCAATACCCAAAGCAGAAAAAGCCACCTGGGCAGTGCCTGTTTTGCCAGCAATGTAATAACCAGGCACCTTTGTATTCCTGCTAAAACCCTCTTCTAAAACGCTAACTAACATCGTTGTTAATTGGTTTGCTGTTTGTTGAGAAATTATGTTCTCTCTCTGAATTTCCTGCCTTGTCTCAGCCCTCTGACCATCGGGCTTAATGATTTTCTCAACAATATGGGGCCTAACTAATTTCCCTCCATTAGCAATGGCGGCAAAAGCCCTGACTAATTGCATTGGAGTTACCTCCACTCCCTGACCAAAAGTAGCGGTGGCAAAATTAATGGGTCGGCCCTGTCTCAAAATTCTATTCTCTGACCAGGTCTCACCCTGCAGGTCAATAAGGGTCGGTTCTAAAAAACCAAACCTTTTAATATACTCCAAAAATTTATTATCCCCCACCTGTTTCCCCGCAAAAATAGCTCCCGTATTAATTGATTTTTCCAAAACCCCTTCCATTGTCTGTCTCCCCCAGACCCTTTGGCCGAAATTACGGATGGTATGCCTGCCAAATTGGACAAAACCCTCGTCTAGATAAGTCGTTTCAGGGGTTATCTTTTGTTCTTCAAGCGCCGCCGCCATAACAAAGGGCTTAAAAACAGAGCCCGGCTCAAAAAGCTTTTGAAAAGCCCCGCCTTGGAAAACTCTCTGGTTCTCAACTTCTCCGAACCGATTCAAATCAAAATTAGGAAAATGAGCCAAAGCCAAAATCTTTCCGCTCTCTGGAGCCATAACCAAAACCTCTCCTCCTTCAGCGCCTAAATCTTCAACCGCGCTTTTTAATAATCTCTCCGCTGTTTGTTGAATATTATAATCCAATGTTAAAACAAGGTTTGCGCCCTGCCTTGCTTCGTTTCTTAAAACGCCCAAAGAAAAGCCCCAAGGATTTATTTCGCCTAACAGCCAGCCCTTCTCGCCCCTTAAAATATCATCATAAAAACCCTCTATTCCGTAATGTCCTCTGCCCTCCCCGCCTAAAAACCCTAGGGTTTGAGCCGCTAATTTTCCTCCGGGATAAAATCTTGTCCTTTGCTTCTCAAAGTAAAGACCCGGTAATTTTCTTTCCTTTAACTCTTGAATTTCTTTAGTGCTTAGATTATCTTTCAAAAACACGACTTCTCCTGTTTCATTCTTTTGATTAATTTCTTCTAAAACAACTTGTTCGTCTAAGCCCAAAATTTTACTGACCACTTGGACTGCCTTCTCCTTGTCCTTGATTGTTGTCGGCCTGAGATAAGCTAAGGTCTGGTTAATATCGGTTGCCAGAACATAAAGATTATTATCTTTGTCTCTTAAAAAAATATCCCCTCTGTCGCCCTGAACATTAATAAACCGTGTTTGTTGACCCTTAGCCAATGCCCTATAAAAACCCCTGTTCATTACCTGGATAAAAAAAATTCTACTTAAAATAATAAACGCTGCCAAAAAAAATATTGTAAAAACGAGATTGATTCGCAGATTCCTCATAATTATCGCGGCGACATCGGCGCCGGAACAACTACTTGTTTTGCCGGAACTCTGATAAAATAAATTTTCTCCGTCCTGACAAGATCAAGTTCTGCGATTAAAATTTCTGCCAAAGTATTGTTATTCTGACCAACAACCGTTGCCCGTAATTTTTCGTTTTCTTGAGAAATTGCTCTTAATTGCTGTTGTAATGTTCTTAAAAAATCTGTTTCTCGGGTTAAGTTATTTATCTGAAAAAGAGTAAAGAAAAATAAAGAAATCAGAACCATTGAAATCAAACACCAAAAAATCCTCCTAAAAACTCGCTGAAACGACAAGGTAAATATTGGACTGGCGTTTTTCATGTTTTTTGAGCGACTCGCAACTTAGACGAACGCGAGCCAGGGTTAAGTTTAATTTCTTGGAACTGGGGTCGAATTGGCTTTTGAGTCAAGGTCTTTAAATAATTTTTTACCCCGTTAGAAAATCCTGTCCCCTGGGACGGTTGTGATGAATATAATCCCCACTCCTTATTTTCAGAAAGGGCGGGTTTTAAATCCCTGCTCTTTCTAACGGGGCTTACCGCCTGTTCTTTGAAAAAATTTTTAACAATGCGATCTTCTAAAGAATGAAAAGAGATAACCGCCAATCTCCCGCCCTTTTCCAAAATTTCAGCCGCCTGGGGAAGAACTTTTTTTAAGTTTTCTAATTCTTGATTGACAGTAATTCTTAAGGCCTGGAAAGTCCTGGTGGCAAAATGAATTTTTTGACGGTGATACCAGAAAGGCGTTGCTTTTTTTATAATTTCCTTTAGTCGAAAAGTGGTTTCGATAGCCCTTATTTTTCTTTCCGCAACAATTCTTTTGGCAATTCTTTGGGCAAATTTTTCTTCTCCGTATTCTCTTAAAATTTTTTCAATTTCTTTTTCTGACCATTCATTAATAATTTTTTCAGCCGTTAATGGGTCTTTGGAAGTTTGGAATTTGGGATTTGGAATTCTTGCCTCCACGCCAAATTTTGGTGTGGGGGTGAATTTCGAATTTTCAAAACCCTGATGAGACGAGTATCGCATAATAAGCGGTTCATTCTTGAGAAACGAGAAGCCGCGTCCAGATTTTTCAAGATGCCAGCTTGACATTCCTAAGTCCAGCAAAATACCATTAACCGGCTTAAATTTGTACTTCTCAACAATATCTTTAAGATTTACATAAGAGTCATTAACTAAAATCAACCTATTTTTGGTTTTTATCATTCCTGACTCTTTGTATAATTCAGGGTCTATTTCAATTCCCAAAACCTTACCTAAAGGACCATTCTTTTCTAATATGGCGGCGCTGTGGCCACCGCTGCCGAAAGTGCAGTCAATAAAATTTTCATTGGGCTTGGGGACTAAGTATTTTAGAACTTCTTTTTGAAGAACAGGAATATGCATTCGCTTCGCTCAAATTCAAAATGCAAAATTCAAAATGCAAAATGAAATTAGAAATTAATAGAAATTAGCGCTTCGCGCGAAATTAATAGAAATTAATTGCAATGAATTTCGTGAGCGAAGCGAACTAATTTCAACAAATTTCAATGAATTTCATTCAAATTTTGCATTTTACATTCCATTTTGATTTTTGATATTTAATTTTTGATATCTATATGCCCAGTTCTTTTAATCGTTCCGCTATATCCCCTACTTGCTTTTCTGTCCTCCCTTGATACTCTTTCCATTTTTGCTCATCCCAGACCTCAACCCGATTATAAAGACCAGCGATAATTACTTTCTTCTCCAAGCAGGCATATTTTTTTAGATAATCAGGCACAAGAATTCTTCCCAAGCCGTCTAAATTTACTTCCATCGCTCCGGCTAACATTAACCTGGCAAAGCCCCTAACATCTGCCTGAGATATGGGGAGTTGGCTTAGTTTTTTAGCTAATTTTTGCCATTCCTTAAAAGAATAAAGAAAAAGACAACTATCTAAGCCCCGGGTAATAACTACCTGTTTCCCCAAAATTTGTCTGAATTTTGCCGGGACAGCCAATCTTTTCTTCTGATCAATTGTATGACTATACTCGCCAAAAAACATGTTAGAGCGACTTGATTGCCCAACACTCAGAGCTCTGAGTGTTGGGCAATTTAGTCGGTCTTACACCCAGCACTCAGTGCTCAAAGCACTGAGTGCTGGGTAACGGTTTTCTATCAAAATTTTCTACGTCCTTCGGACTTGAAAATTTTGAGAAAACCAGTTACGCCTATTTACTCTTGCTTTTACTACGCAAGCAAAAACTTTGGCGGGTAACGATTTTCTAACGACCCAGCACTCAAGGCGTTGAGTGCTGGGTAACGGTTTTCTATCAAAATTTTCTACGTCCTTCGGACTTGAAAATTTTGAGAAAACCAGTTATCCACATTTTTGCCACTTATTAACATACTTATCCACATTCTTCCACCCAATTCCTTTTTAATCCTTTTAATCCCCCTTGTCAATGAGCCATTTTTTGGTTATCCTAAAAAGACCAAAATTAAAAGAACTCCTTATATAATAAGGAGTTCTTTTTCTAATATAAATTTAAGCCCTTATCTTACTCACACTTTATCCACAACTGCTTAGAAATGTTCGAAGCCGGGTTCTGAACACAAATAAAGGTCTACGAATTACGAATAAATACAAATATACAAATATTTGTATATTTGTAAGTCATTTGTAATTTGTACCCACTTGGATGTTCGAAGCCGGGTTCTGAACACCGATATTTAGACGGCTCCTAAGTCCTGAAAGATTTTTTCAAAAATATCAACCACCTTTTTGGCCTCGTCTAGGCCCAACTTATAATCAGGGTTATGAATAATATTATCTCGGACTTGATACGCCTCTGTGAGTTTATTTAATTGCTCTGAAGATAAAATTTCAGGCCTGACCTCTTTCAGTTCTTTTATTAGGGTTTCAGGTTTAAACCCTTGTTTTGTCAAGAATTTCTCTAAGCATATTCCCGCCTCAACAATCGCTAATTTATGCTCTGCCGGGTCTGGCTTTTCTAATTTCTTTTTAATTATCTTAAAACGTTTTGACCATCTACTTTCTCTTTCGTCACCACCAAACCAAAAATTCCTAAAATCTTCTTGATGTCTTTTTTCATACCAATTAGTGGTAAATAGAAAATAAATGACACCCGCCGCCAAAAACAAACTTAAAATAATAAAGAAAATCCTTAATTCCGGGAAAAAACCCTTTGTTGGTAATTCAACAAAATAATTAACGGCCTCAAGAATTTGCATAAATTTCTCCTGCTTTTAATATCTTATTTTCTTCAAAGACATTGCCAATGATTTGGAAGCCAACCGGCAGGTTGTCTATTTTGCCGCAAGCCCCGTCAGAAATTATATGCCCTGTTTTGCTACTCTCTGAATGCCTGACATTTCTAACGGAGCAAGGCACTGAAAGGGCTGGTAAGCCAGCTAAGTTTGCTGGCACCATTAAAACGTCTTCTAAATACATTTGGATGGGGTCTCTGGTTTTTTCTCCAAACTTGAAAGGTAGGCCCGGGGCGACTGGAGTTAAAATAAGGTCTACTTTTTTGAAAGCCCTTTCAAAGTCCTGCTTAATTTTTGTTCTCACTTTCTGAGCCCTAAGATAATAGGCCTCGTAATAACCGTGAGACAAGGCAAAAGTGCCTAACATAATTCTCCTTTTAATCTCGTCACCAAAACCTTCTTTTCTTGAATATAAATATACATCCAGCAAATTTTCGGCTGTTCGCTGTTCGCTGCTCGCTATTGACATTCCAAATTTTATTCCGTCGTAACGCGCCAAATTCGCTGAAACCTCAGAAGGCATTAAAATATAATAAACAGCCAAAGCGTATTCTGTGTGGGGCAAAGAGATCTCTTCAATTTTAGCGCCCAAATCCTCAAATTTCTTAATCGCTTTGTTAACTAATTTTTCTACTTCAGAATTCATCCCCTTAATGAAATACTCTTTGGGTACGCCAATTTTCAAAGTTGAAAGTTGAAAGTTCAAAGTTGAAAGTTGAAACTCCACGCTAGTGGAATCAAATGGGTCTCGCCCCGAAATAGCGTCAAAAACAATCTTCGCGTCCTCTACACATTTAGTGATCGGTCCAATTTGGTCCAGGGAAGAAGCCATCGCTATTAATCCATATCTTGAAACTCGGCCATAAGTGGGTTTTAGTCCTACTACTCCGCAAAAAGAAGCTGGCTGCCTCACCGAACCGCCAGTATCAGAACCCAAAGAGGCCAAAGCCATTTGGCTAGCCACCGCAGCAGCTGAGCCCCCTGAAGACCCTCCTGGCACCCTCTCTAAATCACAGGGATTTTTAGTAGGACCAAAAGCTGAGTATTCGCAAGAACTTCCCATGGCAAATTCATCTAAATTGGTCTTCCCCAAAATCACCACCTGTTGCTCTTTAAGCTTTTTAATAACTGTGGCGTCATAAGGAGCAATATAGTTTTCAAGGATTTTAGAAGCAGCCGTGCATTTAATATCTTGGACTAAGATATTATCTTTGATGGCTATAGGAACGCCAGCCAAAAGCGGAATTTCCCCTTTTGTTGCTATCAATTTATCAACTCTCTCTGCTTGCAAAAGCGCCTCTTCTCTAGTAACTGTTAAAAAAGCAAAAATATCCTTGTTTTTTTCTTCTATCTTATCTAAGTAGGCCTGGCAAAGCTCTTTAGCTGAAAATTCTTTTTTCTTTAGTCCTTGATGTGTTTTTTCAATTGTAAGCTGGGATAAGTCCATAATATTTCAAACAGGGCTGAAATAAACTCAAAGTTCAAAGTGCGAACCACCCGTTTCTTTCGCTATAATTGCTTCGCGCCGGTTAGAAATCTTTTTCTTTTTCTAACCGGGCTTCGCAATTTAAGCAAAACCATAACTTAAAGCTAAAAACTAAAAATCTTATTTTTTAAATCTTGTTTCAATGTTTTTGGGTTCTATTTTGAATTTCATAATGCTAAGGCCTCTTTATGAACTTTAAGATAAAAAGGTATTTCTAGTCTCAACCCCCTTTGAAACTCCCTTAAAGAAAAAATCTTAACTGATAAATCCACGCCATGCTTTATTAAAATTTGAGTGGCAATATCAAAAATTATTTCCTTAGTTTTTAAGTCGGGCATTCTCAATAAAAGTAAAACATCGATATCAGAGGTTTTTTTGGAATCTCCTCTGGCCTTAGAACCAAAAATTTTCACTGCCAAAACTTCCCTTCTTAATTTTTGAAGAATTTGAGTTTTAAATTCTCTAAGAACCCTTTTTTCAGTTAGTGATAAATAGTCCTCACTCATATACGTGAAAAATTAATTTGTGTATTCATAATTCATAGATTATTCAAAGACAGATTTTACTTTGAGATAACTGTTCTCGGTCTTTGGCATTAATTTTATTATCTTTTTGACTTCCTCCTTTGTTTTTGGTTCTACCCTATCTTCTCGCATTATATTTTTTAAAGGAATTGAATGAAAAGTTAGCTCTGCCCCGGCAATATCAACTTCTTTCAACTTTTCCACAAAATCCAAAATTGAGGAAAGCTCCTTTTGGAATTTCTCCTCTTCTTTTGAAGATAGAGCTATCCTGGCTAATTTTGAAACATGTTGAACTTCTTGTTTAGAGAGCATAGTTTATACCTTAAAATCCCAAATTCCCTGGACGCCTCAGGCGGACTCCCCGTAGGGTTGCATTCCAAACAAATACGGTGAAATTCCAAATCACAAATTCCAAATCACAAATAAATTCCAATGACCAAAATTCAAAATTCCAAACAATAAGTTTCGGTCATTGGATATTGGATATTGGAATTTATTTGGAATTTGGTGCTTGG
>CAZUDS010000005.1:0-20171 GCA_964619425.1 uncultured Candidatus Saccharibacteria bacterium | reverse complement strand
ACAACCCTACGGGGAATCTGCTTCGCATCCAGCGTGCTTCGTGCTTCGAATTTAATTAGAATTTGGACTTTAAGTTGTGGCTTTGAGCTTTGAGTTTTGCGCTTTGAGTTATGAAAAAGGCAAAAAAATAATTTTACATTTTATCGTCTCGGAATTTAAATAAATCAAATTCCGACAGCCCTCAACCTTCGGTTGAGAGGCTGGACCAGATACCCAGCACTTATTTTTATAAAAATAAGTGCTGGGCGAAGGGAGATAGCGCGCGAGCGAAGCGAGCGCCTATCTGGCATTACATTTCAATTTTTGATATTTGCATTTTGAATTTAGCGCTATGAATAAAGGTAAATCAAAAATCTGGAAATTATTCCCTGCTTCAAAATTTATTATATTGTCAGGATTTTTTCTTTTTTCTGCTTTGATTTACTTTTTTCCTCGACCAGGAGATGTTAAAGGAGATATTGATATCCTTCCCCCTTTCGCCCCTCTTATTGAAGAATTTTCAGTTACGCCTGATAAAATTCTTCTGGGTGGCAGAATAACTATGGAGTGGAGGTTTGATGACAATGCAAAAGCAGTAATAGATAAGTGTTCCGTTTCTTTCTTCTTAAGAGGCCAACCACTCCCTAAGTTTCATGTCTCTCTTCGCACCCTGGACTCACCCCTTACAAGAAGATTAGATGAGATCGGGGTAAAAGAGATTGGGGAATGGCAAGCTCTTCTTTGCTGCACTCCTCTTTTAGGAGGTATTGAGTGTAGTAGGCCAGCCTCTTTCACTGTGAAAGAACGTCCTTCTTATAAGTTTCGGGCTGAGCCAGACAGAATTCGTTTGAACGAGACAACAACTCTTAGATGGAATTTTGATGGGGCAGATGAATGTTCTTCTTTGAAAGTTGTTCACGATGGGCGTACCCTCGATGATTATCCGGGATGGGATATAGGTGGACCGCTTGGCCAAACGATCGGTACCAGATCTATTAATCCTAATGCAGTAGGAACCTGGATTTTTCATATTCTCTGCCGTTACCAAGGCGTGCGTTTGACAGCAGAAGCAACAGTCATTGTTGAAAATCCTGTTGATATTGTTTTTAAAGCTGACCCAGAAAGAATCACTTTAAATGAACAAACAACTCTTAAATGGGATTTTAAGGGAGTTACGTGTTATCCTCAGGGTGTTGAACATAATGACGGGGGTATCCAAAGGCATCCGAAATGGCTCATTTCAGATTACCCACTTCCTACAACTGGCACAAGAGATATCCGACCTGACAGGGCAGGAACCTGGACTTTTCATATTTTCTGCCGCTACCAGAACGGGTACGGGTCTTTGAGAGCAAAAGCAACAGTCATTGTTGAAGATCCTGATGGGAATGGTAATGTCTGTACTCGACCACTTGTTCCTTGCGGACCAGGAAGACCAGTTGTACATTGCCAGTTCTGCCATATTTTTGTTCTCCTCAGTAATATTATTGAATTTATCTTAATCTGTTTGGTGGCGCCAATTGCCATAATAATTTTAGTAATTGGCGCTCTGCTCCTGATGTTTAGCGGCGGGTCGCCAGAACTGCTAAAACGAGCCAAAGCAATCCTTAAATCAGTGATTATTGGGCTTGTTATTATTTATGGCGCCTGGCTCTTTATTAGCGCTTTTCTGTCAATGATTGGCGTTGCTGAGTGGACCGGTCTTGGGCGCTGGTTTGAGATTCCGTGTCCTGTTGATGACCCAGCTGATGCTACCTTTAAGCACGACTTGGCTCCAAATAGTTTGTCTTTATATAATCTAATGGCTTATGAATAATGGTCAGTCATTTTTTTGCCCCCATAGCTTAATTGGCAAAGCTACCGGCTCTTAACCGGGGGAGTCCAGGTTCAAGTCCTGGTGGGGGCACTAATTAGAATGTTCGAAGCCGGGATCTGTATATATGCGCTCACTTCGTTCGCGCATATACGCGGATTTACGCTGATTTAGAATTATCCGCTGATTTACGCTGATAAGTAAGGGATTCCTTTTTAATCAGCGTCCATCAGCGTTAAAAAGTTAGTCAGCGCTATATCAGCGTATCGGAATTTTCAAACTCCGATATAAGAACATTCTTTTTGTGACAGGCAACTTTTCTTAATGTGACAAAGAAAAAAATAAATGTGACAGGAGTTTAATGTCAAGAATGTCACGCTTTATCCACAGAGTATTCACATGTCACAAAAGTGTTTTAACGCAAAAATGGATAAAATATCTCAAAAAGCCCTAGGTCAGTTAGGCGAGAAAATCGCTATTGATTATCTTCAAAGCAAGGGCTATCAAATTTTAGAGAAAAATTATCAGAGCCGTTTTGTTTCCGGACCTCAAAGAGGAGAAATAGACATTGTCGCTAAATCACGCAGAAATATCTTTGATATTTTACGAAAAAGGAGATTATGGGGCGAAGGAAAAAATACCTTGCATTTTGTTGAAGTAAAAACATTAGTTGACAAGGGTTTGACCCCTCTTATTTTTCCCGAGGAGAAGGTGAATAGGCGAAAACAGAGAAAAATTATCAGGATTGCTCAAGAATGGCTAACGGAAAAGAAAATTCCCTTGGAAAGTAGATGGCAAATTGATATTATCTCTATTGAAATTGGCGCAGAAAATAAAACTGCCAAAATACGACATTTTGAAAATGCCGTGAGTGACACTTAAGGACTATCCCCTATTCTAAATGCACTTTTTCTTGAAAGACCTCTAATCTTTGTTTCAACTGAGTATAGTGTTCTAAGGAGGGACTTTTATCTAAAATTTCGCGAGCCAACATCCTTGTTTTGTTCACCAAAACTATACTAGAGAGACCAGACATTGCTAAATCCGGCAGGCCCCATTGACGAGTGCCCAGAAAATCACCAGGTCCCCGAATCTGGAGATCTTTTTCCGCTAAGGCAAAACTATTTTTGGCGGTTAAAAGGGCTTTGAGCCGTTTCCTTGTATTGGCCGAGGGGGAGTCAGTTAATAAAAAACAGTACGACTGATAATGAGAGCGGCCCACTCTTCCCCGGAATTGATGGAGCTGGGCCAAGCCAAATCTTTCTGCTCCCTCAATGAGCATTACACTAGCATTTGGTATATCAATGCCAACTTCTACTACCGAAGTTGAGACCAAAATATCAATTTTTTTGTTTTTGAAGTCCTGCATTGTTCCTTGCTTTTCTTTTAGGGCCATTTTCCCGTGGAGAATGCCTATTCTTAAACGAGGAAAAATTTCTTTTGATAATTTTTCATACTCTTCTTTAACTGCTTTTACCTCAGCCCAACTAAGAATATTGCTATTGTTTTTTGTTTTTTCTTCGTTGTTTATTGCTCGTTGTTCATTGTTTGCTGGTTCAATCCTTGGACAAATAACAAAGGCCTGCCTGCCTTTTTTGATTTCTTGCTCAACGAATCGGTAAATTTCTGGCCGCTCTTCGGGCGCGACGATTTTGGTAATAATCTCTTTTCTGCCCTTTGGTAATTCATCAATTAAAGACAAATCTAAGTCACCGTAAATTGTCAGAGCCAAAGTCCGGGGGATGGGGGTAGCGGTCATAGATAATAAATGAGGAATAGGTTTTGCTTGCCCGCCGTAGCCTTGGCAGAGGCGGGCCCGTTGTTCAACGCCAAATCTATGTTGTTCGTCTAAAACAACTAAGGCCAATCTGCCAAATTTTACCTTGTCTTGAATCAGAGCATGGGTGCCAATTAAAATATCAATCCCCACCTCAACTTCCTTGGTGTGGGGGTTAATCTTTCCCCTGGTTTTCTCCAAAAGTTTCTGCCTTGAAATTTCAATCACTTGATTTTTGAGTTTTTTGGAAATTAGTTTATCTTCCCTGCCAGTCAATAAACCTATATTTAAGTTAAAATCTCTTAAAAGTTTAGAGACCTCTTGAAAGTGCTGTTTAGCTAAAATTTCTGTGGGAACCATAAAAGCCGCCTGCCAACCGGCCTTTGTTGTGTTAAGGACGGCAATAGCGGCTACCACTGTTTTTCCAGAACCAACGTCGCCTTCTAAGAGACGGTTCATTGGTCTTGGTTTTTCCAGGTCCTTAAGAATTTGCCAAGCAGATCTTTTTTGGGCATCAGTCAATCTGAAAGGCAAAGAAGCGATAAGTTTTTTTATTAAATTAAGCCCTAAAGGAATAGCCGCCGCTTTTTCCTGAAGCAGTTTCATTTTTTCTTTAAGCACATAGAGTTGAATTAAAAAGAGCTCTTCAAACTGAAAGCGGGCTTTGGCTTTTTCTGCCAGGGCTAAGGTCTTGGGAAAATGGATTTGGGAGAGGGCTTGGGAAAAAGGCATTAACGCCTCTTTTTTTATAATCTCTTCTGGTAGGGTCTCAGGGAATTTTCCAGCAAATTTTTGTAAAAGGGTTTCAATTTCTCTTCTCAGCCACCTAGAAGTGAGACCGGCTGTTTCAGGATAGACGGGCACTAAGCGACCAGTGTGCAGGGGCTGGTTTTTACTAACTTTTTCAAAAGCAGGGCTGGCAAGATAGACCCCTTCCCGGCCCAACACAACCCTTCCAGTCAAATAGACGTTGTCTCCTTTTTTCAAATACTTGTTGATATAGGGCTGGTTAAACCAGACAACTCTTATAGCGCCGGTTTTATCTTCTAAGATGGCTTCAGTAAGATGCATATTCCTTCTAAAGGTGCGTCTGGTTTCAATTTCTAGAACTTTTCCCTGCAAACAGAAATTTTCGTTTAATTTAATATTTTTAATGAAAGCGATTTTGGAAAAGTCATCGTAACGGTGGGGGAAATGAAAAAGAAGGTCAGCTATTTTTTTGACCCCCAATTTTTTCAGCTTTTTCTGAAGAGAAGGCTTTATTTTAAGTTTTTCAATGGAGTCACCAATTTTCATGTGCCCTCGCTAGGATTCGAACCCAGAACTCAAAGTCCGAAGCTTTGCATGATATCCGTTTCACTACGAGGGCAGAAAATTAATGTTCAGATCCCGGCTTCGAACATGGCTTCAAATATTGTTGCCGGAGAATTTCTTGGATAACCTTTCTATCGTCCCAGGGGATTTTTTTGTCCCTGAAAATCTGCCACTGCTCAGATCCCTTGCCTAAAATTAAGACCAGGTCATCTTTTCTGGCTAAAGAAACAGCTTTTTGAATCGCTGATTTTCTATCAAGAATTTTCCAGAAGTTCTGCCCAAATGTTTTATTTTTAATGCCAGAGATAAGATCTTGAGCAATTTTTTCTGGATTCTCGCCATAAGGATCGTCATTGGTAACAATAACATAATCAGAGTTTCGGTCAATAATTTCTCCCATTTTCGGCCTTGGTGAGGCATCACGTTCGCCACAAGCCCCAAAAACAACAATTATCCTCCCCTGTTTTAGGCCGGTAATTGCTCCAAAAAGATTGCTCAAAGAATCAGGCGAGTGAGCATAGTCAACAATCACCTTAAAATCTTGGCCACAATCAATTTTTTCCAATCGGCCTGGAATTTCCCTAATCTGGAGAAAACCTTTTTTGATTGTTTCCAAATTTATTTTTTGGGAAAGAGCGCAGGCAATGGCCGCTAAAGCATTGGAGATATTAAATTTTCCTAAAAGGGATAAATTAATTTTTTGGGAACGGCCGCCACTTTCAACAATAAAAGAAGATCCCTGGGGGGAAACAACAATATCTTTAGCCAAAACATCTTTTTTATCCTTTATTCCATAAATTATTTTTTGACCAGAAAGGAGAGGTAGTTTTAAGAATTCCTCCAAATTAGGGTCATCACCATTAAGAATTAAGAATTGTAAATGAGGGGTGATCATTTTTTGATGGCACTTCTGATAAGCCCTGGCGGTTTTGTGATAATCAAGGTGGTCTGACATCAGATTGGTTAAAACCACGATTTTGAAGGGAATGCCAAGAGTCCGATGTTGAATCAGGGCATGAGAGGAAGTTTCTAAAATTAGATATTGGCAATTGACTTTGAGAGCTTCTTTAACAAATTTTTGCAAGAAAAAAGGTGGGAGAGTGGTCATTTTAAATGAATTTAACCCTTCTTTCTGGCCAATCTTTAAGGTAGCGGTGCTAATCATGGCTACTTTTTTTCCAGCCCCTTCTATAACCCGAGAGATCAGATGACAAGTAGTTGTTTTGCCTTTAGTGCCAGCCACTCCAATAACAATTAATTTTTTGGCTGGAAAATTGTAAAGCAAAACAGCCAAAACCGCCCTTGGATAATGCCAAAATAACAGAATAAACGTCTGCGGCAAAATCTTTTTTATAAAATCTTTGGCTATTTTGTTTATCATATTATAGAACTTTGGATTACGAAACAGACCAAAACATAAATAAATTCCAAATTACCCCAATTAGATGGTTCGCTAACGCTTACATCTAACGGGGCAGGCAAGCACCAAAAGTAACCTAAATCACAAGCACCAAGCACCAAATTCCAAATAAATTCCAATATCCAATATCCAATGGCCGAAACACGTTTGGAATTTTGAAAATTGGAAGCAACCTTCTGGGGAGTCCGCCTAAAGGTGTCCAGGGGATACAGAAAGTTCTTATGGCTAATGGCCAGGGCTTATTTAGAGATTTTTTTAATGATTTCAAAGGCCTCCTCAGCTGAATTGACCAAACGAAAAATCTTTAAATCTTTTCTCCGAATAGCCCTTTGCTTTTGATAGACCTCAGATTTCAACCAATCAAATAAGGGTTGCCAGTATTCTTTGCCGACAACAATAATTGGGACAGGATCGACAATTTTCTTAGTTTGAATTAGGGTTACCATTTCAAAAAATTCATCTAAGGTGCCAAAGCCGCCCGGGAAAAAGACATAGGCCTGAGAAGCAAAGGAGAGCATCACTTTTCGAGCGAAGAAATAGTTAAACCCGAATGGGCTTTTAACGTAGGGGTTCATTCTTTGGCCTTCGGGAAGTTGGATATTAAGGCCAACCGACCTACCGCCTGCTTCAAAGGAGCCACGATTTGCCGCTTCCATAATGCCAGGTCCGCCGCCAGTAATCACCGCATAATTTGCCTTAGCCAAAAGCTTGCCTAACTTCCTTGCTTCCTGATAATAATGATCTTGAGGAGGGGAACTGGTTGAGCCAAAGATGGTAACCGCCTTTTTAAAGTCAGCAATAAAGCGAAAGCCCTCAATAAATTCAGTCATAATTCTAAAAATCCGCTTTTGAAAAGTTTTTCTAAAGTCCTCTTTAACCAACGGCAGACAAGGATCAGGGGGCAAGGGCGCTGTTTTGATTTTTTTATTTTTTTGCTTATCGTTTTCCATTACTTACTTTAAATTACGAAATAGAAATTTTTAAGGATTATTATAGCTGTCCATACTTTTTTAAGCACAAAGCTTCCGTTTATCCCAAAAACAAAATCCCAAGCAAAAACACTAAAAGTGTTTTTATTGGCTTGGCGCGATAGTTTTAGAGGGATTAGAGGAGTAAGTTTTTTCGCCTGTTTTCTATAAAAAACCAAACAGGGGTGCTCTTTTAATATACTTATTCGTCCCCTTTGGTCTTTTTGAAGATCTCTAACAATTCAACTGGAAACAGAATTGTTGTGCCCGGTTCCTTAGCCACTTCGGATAAGGTCTGAAGATATCTTAGGACAATAGGGCTAGCTTTCAAGACAATACCTGCTTCTTTTGTCTTTTGGGAGGCCAAATATTCACCTTCCGCTAAAATAATTTTCGCTCTTTTCATTCTTTCGGCTTCCGCCTGTTTAGCAATGGCTCTTTGCATATCCTTAGGAACCTCTACGTGTTTAATCTCAACGGCCGTCACTTTTACCCCCCAGGGATCAGTTGCCTGGTCAATAATTTCATGAAGTTTTTGGTTAATCTTTTCTTGTTCAGCCAAAATTTCATCTAAAGTGGAAGCGCCAATCACTCCTCGCAAAGAGGTCTGAGAGCATTGAGAAGTAGCTACCAGGTAATTTTCTACCTCAACGACTGCTTTGCCTGGATCAGAAATTTTGAAGTACAAAACAGCATCAACAGTTATGGGTATATTGTCTTTAGTAATTACCTCTTGGGCTGGCACATCAAGAGTAAGCACCCGGAGATCAATTCTAATCATCTTATCAATAATAGGAATTATTAGAAATAATCCCGGACCCCTAATACCGGCAAATCTTCCCAGACGAAAAATCACTCCCCTTTCATACTCTCGGGTAATTCTTACTGCCTGAGGAAGAATTATCAAAGCAATAAGAATTATTCCAAACCAACTAAAAAGAATGTCAATTAACATATTTTTAGAATTTAAAATTTATAACTTTGCTTCGACCTTTACTCTCCCGCCAAATTTTGGCGGGAGGGTTTAATTTTTTCCAAATAAATACCCTCGGGAGGTATTTAAGTCGGCATTTAATATGTGCGGGGCTTGACTTCGTATTGCTTTCAAAATTATCTCGCGCCTGTTTTAATCTTATCACAGATATCCCGGCTAAATCAAATTCGGCCATGTTCGAAGCCGGGTTCTGAACATTTCAAGATGGTGTTGATTTATTTTTAATTTCTGCTATTCTATAAACATAGAAATAAGGCAGGGCCTACCTTAAACGTTAACGAGATGAAAAAAGTAATTACAAATTTTTTGATTATTTTGCTTTTGTTCCTGATAATTTCAGGGCTTTTTGCCTTATTTGCCGAGCCCCTTGAGGAGAAAGAAGAAATTTCAATTACTCAACTTGTCCGAGAGATAAATCAAGGCAGAGTTAGAAAAATTACGGCTGAAAATTCAGAACTTTCAATTATTTTTCAAGACCAAACGCAGGTAAAGTCAAGGAAAGAAGAAACAGCCGCTCTATCCGAAAGCTTGCTCAATTTTGGAGCCGACCCGGAAAAACTGAAAGCAGTGGACATTGAATTAAAAGAGATTCAAAACGTTTGGGTTTGGCTAGCCCCTGTTTTGATTGTTTCTCTTCCTTTCCTATTTTTAATTTTCTTTTTCTGGTTTATTTTCAAGCAAGCAAAAACAGGCACAATGAAGGCCTTTGATTTTACTAGAGCCAAAGCCCGGCTCTTTGGCGCCGGCGGAATACAAATGAAAGAAAAGATTACTTTCAATGATGTGGCTGGACTCAAGGAAGCAAAGGAAGAACTAAAAGAAATTGTTGACTTTCTAAAAAATCCGAAAAAATATCTAAGAATGGGCGCTCGTATCCCAAGAGGCGTTTTGTTGATGGGGCCTCCGGGAACTGGCAAAACCCTTCTTGCCCGCGCTGTAGCTAACGAAGCTAATGCTCCTTTTTTCTCAATTGCGGGCTCAGAATTTATAGAATTATTTGTTGGCGTTGGAAGTAGTAGAGTAAAGGACCTTTTCTCCACTGCCAAAAAAGCCGGAACTTCAATAATTTTTATAGACGAGTTGGACGCTATTGGCAGAACAAGAGGTGTAGGAGTGGGTGGTTCCCATGAAGAAAGAGAGCAAACCTTAAACCAAATTTTGGTTGAAATGGATGGTTTTGAAAAAGAAGCCACGACGATCGTTATAGCGGCGTCAAATCGCCCGGATGTTTTGGACCCTGCCCTCTTGCGGCCGGGAAGATTTGACAGAAGAATTGTCCTGGATTTACCTGATATCAATGACAGAGAAGAAATTTTGAAAATTCATTGCCGGGGAAAACCCTTAACCCTTGATGTTGACTTAAAAGAAGTAGCGGAGAGAACTCCTGGCTTTTCCGGCGCTGATTTAGCAAACTTAGTTAATGAGGCCGCTCTTTTAGCCGCCAGAAGGAATAAAGCAAAAGTTAATCAGGTAGAACTTTTAGAATCAATTGAAAAGGTTTTATTGGGTCCTGAAAGGAAAAGCCATATTTTGTCAAAAGAAGAAAAGAAAATTGCGGCTTTTCACGAAGCAGGCCATGCTTTGGTTTCTGCCTTTTTGCCAGAGGCGGAAACGGTGAGAAAAATTTCCATTATTGCCAGGGGCCAGGCAGCCGGCTATATCTTAAAAATGCCAGCCGGAGAAAGAAAAATTAAAACAAAAAAAGAATTTTTGGCTGAAATGGCCACTCTCTTGGGCGGTTATTGCGCTGAAAAATTAAAATTTGACGAGATAACAACTGGCGCTGCCAACGACTTAAAGATGGCTTCAAGTATTGCCAGAAAATTAGTCAAAGAATATGGGATGTCATCTTTGGGACCCGTAACTTTTGGCGAAAGAGAAGAATTAATTTTCTTGGGTAGAGAAGTTAGCGAAGAAAGAAATTATTCAGAAGAATTAGCGGCAAAAATTGATAAAGAAGTAGAAAGGTTTGTTAAAACCGCTCAAAAACAAGCAGAAGAAATTCTTAAAAAACAGAAAAAATTACTGGAAAAAGTAGCCCAGACCTTGATTAAAAAAGAAACAATTGAAAAAGAAGAATTTGAGAGATTGATTAATCCGGACAAAACTAAAATCCCCTAGATTTCAGCAAAAAAGAGAGAAATCAACCAAGACAAGATTTGTTAGCCCATTAGAGAATCTAGAGGAATGAATGAGTAAATGAATACCGTCTTCTCTATCAAGGCAGAGGATTGATTCCTCAATTTGAATAACAAGACCTAAGGATTCAAAATGTCTTGTAAAAATAAACATACCTGCCATTCTTTAACCGGCGTAAAGGTTGAATACGTTTAGGAGGCGCGCGTAGCTCAATGGTAGAGCATCCGGCTTATATCCGGCAGGTTGCAGGTTCGAATCCTGCCGTGCGCATATTAGAAGTAAATGATTAGATTATACTAAGGATTATTATGAGACCAACTTCCGAACAATTTTCTTTTGGAGAAGAGGTCGCTGAGGGCGGAGGAAGAGGGAGTGAAAAAGAAGAAAAAGAAGGGAAAGAAGGGAAAGAAGGGAAAGAAGGGAAAGAAGGGAAAGAGCCATGGAGTGAGCAATTTGAGTGTGAAGGAAATCAAATACAAGTTCACTTTACCGGTAAAAAAAGAAGAGAAGCTCTCCTTGAATATGAGATAGAAGGTAGAAACTTATGGGAGATTGGTAGAAACTTATGGGAGATTGACAGATTAGAATTGACCACCCCTGAGGACAAAAAATTTGATTTTTTCTCTTTACTTCCCAAAGGATGGCGTTTTGAAAAAATCGAAGGTGGCTACTCGCCGAAGATTCCCATGAGCTGTTTTCGTTTTCCAAAAAGCATTGTTATTCCCGAATTTTATAGAGAAAGAAAATCTCGTTGGGTAGATAAAAAAGAATCACTTCCCTTCCCATATCAGGAAGAGGGGCGGGGACGAGAAATTCGTCCCTGGGGTGAGATAATTGACACTGATTGGGAGGATGTACCAATCTTTACTAGGTCTAATGCCATAATAAGTTTATTACATGAAATCGGTCATGCTCTCCAAGGACGTAGTCGAGAAGGAGAAAAGATGAGAGAGAGGATTGAAAAACTAGGAAAAGAAACAGAAAAAGAGGGAAGGCCAACTCTTCCTCTTACTCGGCAAGAGATAGGGCTCTATTGTCAATATGTAATAATGATTGAAAGAAACGCCTGGGCTTATGCTTTACGTGAATATCGGAAATTGAAAAACAAGGGCATTAATATTCTTCCAAAGGCAACATCTAATCAACAAATATTAGAGATTGTAAATAGGAAAGTAAAGACGTATATAGAGGGGGTTATCTACTATGCGCAGTTTAAAGCCCTGAAAAAAGAGTTAGTTAAGAGAAAAAAGCCCATTACTCAGAAGATTTTAGGCGAAGTAAAGAAATTATTGGGCTTAGACAGTGCTCAAGGAAAACCAAAAGTAAAGGGCTAAGCCCTTTGCCTATTTTGCTCGAAATATTAAAATAGCAGATATGCCAAGCCGGGTTTGGCATTCTGGGCGATTAGCTCATTTGGTTAGAGCGCATGCTCGACACGCATGAGGTGGCAGGTTCAAATCCTGCATCGCCCACTGATGGTTTCAGACACGAACTTTGTTTTATTAGAGAAAATTCAATTTTTTCTAATAAATCATAGTTCTTACTTTCTAAAATTTTATTTGTTAAAATAATAGAAGAATAAAAACTTAGAAAAGACATGAACAACCAAAATTTTTCTTATTCTGAATATCTCCAAAAAGATTATTCAGAAAAGTTCAAAAGCATTGCCCAACTTCTTAAAGAAGGTTGGAGGACTTATTGTTCCAAAATTAAAATTTTATTGGGAATAATTGGATTACCCGTTGGATTTTCGTTTTTATTTTGGGTCCTGATGTATTTCTTGGCTGGTACCTTTGTAAAATATTCTTTTTGGTTTTCTGTTATAGAGGCAATTTCTTATCTGGGTTCCCTTTTCCTTTGGTTATGGGCTATACCGTCCTTGCTTTATAATCTTAAAGAAAATACCGGCATAAAAGAGTCTTATAAAAAAGGATTGAAAATATTAGGCCCTTATATTTGGGTTTATTTTCTTTCAACCATAATTATTGTCGGTGGCTTTTTGCTTTTTATTGTGCCTGGAATTCTATTTTCTATTTGGTTCTCTTTGGCCATCTTTATCTTGATTTTTGAGGGAAGAAAGGGGTTTGATACTTTATTTAGAAGTAAGCATTTAGTCGGCGGAAAATTCTGGGGAGTCTTGGTAAGATTTCTGGTTTTGAGCTTAATTATAGGGTTGGGGTTATTTCTAATTTTTGCTTTAATCTTTTTTGGCATAGAAAACAGACAAATAGAAAGCCAAATAAATAAAGTAATAGGTTATTTTATTCAATTATTGGTTTTACCATTTTTCTTAATCTATACATTTTTGATTTACAACAACCTGAAAGAAATGAAAGCTAAAATTCCTTATGAGGAACCAGCATCGAGCAAGGAAATAAAGTATATGATATCTGGAATTTTAGGGATATTGATTGCGGGATTGTTAATTAGTATCTCTTTTTTTAATATTTTTTGGGGTAGAGATATTCCCCCTATTAATGACAGCGATCTGTGGCTTTCAAGAATAGAAATTCCAGAAGAAAAAAATGCTTTCTACCTCCTTGCTCAAGCCGGCGAAAAGATATATTTGCCAAAAGAAGAAGAAAAATTTGAACTTTTTATAAAGATGGTCGAGGGAGAAAAATGGGATTCTGAATTGGCTGAGGAATTGATAAAAAACAATGAAGAAGTTTTTGGTTATTTTGAAAAAGTCTTAGAACTTCCTTATTTTCAAATGCCTGAATGGCAAGATCCAAAAAATATATGGTTTGAAACGATTATTCCCGGCATGTCAGGTTTTAGAGATATAGCCAGATTGAATTCAATTAGGGCTAATTATCTTCTAACTCAGGGCAAAGAGAAGGATGCCCTAGATTTAATCGTCAAGACAATTAAAATGGGACAAATGATACAAGATAGTCCAAGGCCCAATCTAGTGAGTTATTTGGTGGGTATGGCTATAAAAGAAACCGGGCTACAAAGATTAAGAATAATGATACCAAATCTTACCTTATCTTCTGAGGCACTAAAGGATTATGTGGCTGAACTCGACCAGTTTAAAGCAAATGAAGAAGGATTATCCAGGGCGATGAAAATGGAGTATATAAGTTTGATTAATACAAAATCAAAGATATTTGACGCAACTTTTACTGATGAATTCTTAGAGGAAGAAATGGGAGAAATTCTTTTTTGGATGAGAACGGCAGCCCGATCAGATTACCTTTATAAGCCCAATCAAACTCAGAGAATATTCGCTGAATATCATCGAAATTTTATTGATAATGCTAATAAGGACTATTGTAGCGAGATGAGGTTGCCCGAAGTTAAACTCTTAGCGCCTTCCCCTGGAATAAGAATGTTATTTACAGAAAATGTAGTAGGTAAAATTCTTCATGATATTATAGCAGTAACTTTTTCCGGCCTCTTTGATAGAAAATGTTTGGAAGATTTTTCAGTAATAGGAACTCAAACCTTAATAGCTATGAAAGCCTATCAAGTAGAAACTGGCAAAATACTTCTTAACTTAAATGAACTCGTACCAAAATACTTTTCCGAAGCCCCAAGAGATCCCTTTGATGGAAAATTGATAAGATATTCTCCTGAGAAAAAGATTATTTATTCTGTGGGCAAGGATTTAAAAGATTCAGGAGGTGGTGAGGAAAAAGATTGGCACACAATGAAAGAGCCCACTTTCAAAATTGAATTTTAATAAACATTCTTTAAACAAAATTTCAGAAATCAAACAAAAATAATTTTTCTACAAGCGAGTTTACCCAAAGCGCCGGACGAGCGAAATATCGTCTAAAAATTTTCCGTTTCGATTTCAGGCAGGCGGGGCAAGGCCTCGCCTGCTGGTTCTTTTATGCCTCTTGGATTTATGAATTAAATTTGGTAAAATGATAAAGAAAGCATGCCCCGTAGGGCTGTGAAGCGATTCCTTTGGGGTTTGAACTAATTTATTTCGTCCACATGGACTTAAAAATTATTTTTGAAGACAAGGATATTTTGGTTATTGAAAAGCCGGCTGAGGTTATGGTTTTTCCAGAAGGCAAGGTTAACAAAAAAACTCTGATTGACTATCTGATTGAAAAATATCCCCAATTAAAACAGAGCGGAGATAGTCCTCGCTACGGCATTGTTCATCGCTTGGATAAAGATACATCCGGAATTTTATTAGTGGCGAAAAACACTCCGGCCTTGAATTTTTTGCAAAAACAATTCAAGCAGAACAAAGTTATTAAAAGATATTTGGCTTTGGCAACAGGTCAAATAAAAGAAAAAGGCGGAGAAATTAAGACCTTAATTGGCAGGGCTGAAAAAGATAGAAAAAAACAAAGGGTCTATTTATTTTCTACGCCCGAAGCCAAGAAAAAAGGGTTGCGAATAGCCGAGACTTCGTATAAAGTAGTAAAGCAATACAAAGATTTCACCTTACTTGAAGTCCAGCCAAAAACCGGCCGAAAACATCAAATCCGTTGTCACTTAGCTTTTATTGGTCATCCTATTGCTGGCGATAAAGTTTACGGCTTTAAAAATCAGCCAAAGCCAAAGGGATTGGAAAGACAGTTCTTGCATGCCAGCTATCTTAAGGTAAAATTGATAGGTGGTGAAATGAAAGAATTTACATCTGACTTGCCGGAGGATTTGGGAAGAGTATTAGAGAATTTAAATCAAAAATCAAATATCAAAAATCAAAATGTAATTCAAAATGTAAAGAGAACTAATTCTTTTTGAACTTTAATCTTTCATTTTGCATTTTGATTTTTACATTTTGCATTTAAGCAAAATATTATGACAACAGCAATTGAAACAATTACAAAACCATTTCTAAAACAGGACTTGTCTGATATCCGGCCTGGAGACAAAATTAGGGTTTTTCAAAAAATTAAAGAAGTTATCAAAAAAGACAAAGGAAAGACAGAAGAAAAAGAAAGAATCCAGGTGTTTGAGGGGATTGTCTCGGCAAGAAAGCATGGCAAAGGAATTGGAGCTACTATTACTGTCAGAAATGTAATTGAAGGTGTAGGTGTTGAAAAGATTTTTCCTCTTCACTCTCCAAATATAGAGAAAATAGAGGTTGTCCAAAAACACAAAGTAAAAAGAGCAAAACTTTATTATTTGAGAAAGAAATCGGAAAGGGAGATTAGGGGGAAGTTGAAGTCACGATGAAACAAGCCCAGGTGGCGTAATTGGTAAACGCGGCAGCTTGAGGAGCTGTGCCTTTCGAGGCGTGTGGGTTCAAGTCCCACTCTGGGCATATCGGGACGCGTAGCTCAATAGCAGAGCGTCTATTTTATTGTATAGGAAACTGAAAGTTTCCTATACAAGCCCCGTTAGAGATTAGCGAAGTAAAGAAAAAAAACAAAAAGAATGAATCTCTAACGGGGCAAGCCAGCACTAATTTTGCCCGACCATAACAAAATAATTCGTCCTTAATTAAAAAAGTCCTGAATAACTCTGGCAACCCGCGTGTGGCGAATAGCCACATCCCTTATGGGCGAAGCGGGTTGCCCTAAGGTAACCTCGCAAAATTAGTGCTGAATAGCGCGCGAGCGAAGCGAGTGCTTATGTGCCGCACCAGAAGGTTTTTAGGTTCGAGTCCCTCCTCGCCCCCACCCGTATTTTTACGCTCACAGATTAACTAATTACTTAAATCCTGCGTGAAATTTAATTACCGTTCTCTTTTTATAAACCAAACAATTATAACATCAAAAAATAAAGGTCAAAGGCAAGTGCATAAAACTTATTAAATAAAATATCTTAAAAATATGCTCAAGAGAAATTTGTCTAATGAGAAAAATTTATGTCCTTTTTCTTGGATTACTCAAGAAAAGGGTTGTGTTCTCAAACAAGTTGTATGGGAACCCGTAGGTTGTATAAGAGAGAAATGTAAATTATGGGATAAAGATAAAGACGACTGTGTATTTAATAATTTGAAGAATATAAAACAGCAATAATGTTTAAAAAAGCCGTAATTTGGACGATTAGATGGTATCAGAAAAATCATATTAAACCTCGTTTTTATCGTCGTTGTATATACACGCCTACTTGTTCCGAGTATGCAATTCAGGCATTGGGGAGATATGGTTTTATTAAAGGTGGGTGGTTGTTTTGGAAAAGACTTAGACGTTGCCGAGTTGGTAATCCAGGCGGACACGATCCTTTATAACCGAGTCCCTCTTCCTTATTGAGAGAAGGGGATAAAGGGGTGAGATTTAAAAATAAAGTAAACACAGTTAGGCGAACTCTGAGTTCGTCTATGTAGCTGTTATACTCAATTGGTCGCTATAAAATTAATAAAATTAAGGAGGTAAATAAAAATGGCAATATTTGATAAATTATTTGGAAAGAAGAGTAAAGATGATTGCACGGCCTTACTATCTGCGGCGGCGAAAGGCGATACTGAAACCATAGAGATGCTGTTGACTAAAGGTGCTGATGTCAATGCGAAAAACAAAGATGGTTGGACAGCTTTGATGCATGCAGCGAGGGAAGGACGTACTGAAACCGCAGAGATGCTGATAAACAAGGGCGCTGATGTCAATGCGAAAGACGAAAAGGGCGCGACAGCCTTGATGGCTGCAGAGCAACAAGGGCATACCGAAATCGTCTACTTACTAAAGCAAGCCGGGGCCAAGGAATGACCAACTTTTGCAATGGGTTTGCTCTGGAGAGTTAAAGAGGGGGCTTTGCCCTTTTAAGGGGAAAATGGTGGGAAAAATGGATTAAGTGGAAAAACAGGGGTCACTCAGATTTTTTAATATGTTAAAAGCCAAAAACTTAACTTTAATTGATATAATAATTCCTAAAATTGAAAACAAAACCCTGGCTTTAGTAAAAAACATTTGGTTATATTATTAGTTTTGTTTTTACCGCTTTTGTCGTCGGTTGGCTTTGTCAAAAGGGCTAGGATAGAAATTTTAAGATGGCCATTGGCAATGTTAAAAGAATATGAAAAGTCTCAAACAAATAGAAAAAAAATTAGAAGAATTAAAACCCATTTTAAGAGAAAGATTTAAAGTAAAAAAAATCGGTGTTTTCGGTTCATACATCCGAGAGAAACAAAGAAAAAGTAGCGATTTGGACGTATTAGTTGAATTTGAAAAAACAGATACTTTAAGCCTTTTAGGTTTTATTAACTTAGAAAATTATTTAGGCGAAGCATTGGGGATAAAGATAGATTTGGTTGAAGAATCGGTCCTAAAACCGAGGATAGGAAAACATATTTTAGAAGAAGTGGTATATTTATGAAAAAAGAATTCTTAGATTACCTTGAGGATATGATTGGGGCGATGGAGAGTGTGACAAAATTTGTAGAGAATATTGATTATTCTGATTTTATAGAAGATGATAAAACAACCTCAGCGGTTATACGAAAACTTGAGATTATTGGAGAAGCGGCAAAGAAAATCCCTGCTAAAATCAAAAAAGAGTATTCTGGGATTCCGTGGAAGGATATGGCTGGAATGCGAGATAAGCTTATCCATGAATATTTTGGAGTTGATTTAAAAAGAGTTTGGAGAACCATCAAAGAAGATGTCCCTAGTTTAAAGCCAAAAATAAAAGAGGTGTTGAAAAAATATGAAAGATAAGGTTATTTTCGTTTATTGGCCGAACGATTGAAGAAATTCAATACGAGGTTAAAAAATATTAAAATATTAATAGACTGACCCTTGAAATTTAGACAGTTGGATAAGGCAAGATTTAGGTGGTAAGATAGAAGTATATGAAGAACAAAAAACCACGAAGAAGGAATATAAAACTTATGTTCTGGTCAAGCAACATTAAAAGGTCGAGCAGCAATTAACTTTAACAATTAAATAATCTTACCCCCGAATATTTCTTGATTTTCCTAAATTTCTGTTGGGAAAAGGGGGTCACTTCAAACTCTTCATTAAGAGAAATCAAGCCAAGGTATTTTTGAGTGGGATTAAATTCGAACTGTCTTATTGTGTCGAATTGACACTAGAAAAACAAGACCTGATTGAGAAGTATAAAGATTATAGAGTGCCATTAACGTATAAGGAAAGAAAGGAGGTTAAGATTCCTTCGTTGTATATACAGGAATTATCAATAGAGTGTCTCACAAAACGAAGGATATTAATAAGATATTTCTAAATAATGAGGAGGTGATGACTATGGCGACCTGTAAAACATGCAACGGTAAGGGATCTGTGAAGTGTCCGAGCTGCAAAGGGCGAGGGAGAATAGCGCCTCTTTTAGGATCTTCTTATACTTGCAAGAACTGTGAAGGATCTGGCGTTGTTAAGTGTGGAGTTTGTAAAGGCAAGGGGTATATATAAACGAGCATTACGCCTAATACGGTGTTTGTGGTTTCGTTACGTTTCGCCCAAAATCGTCCTTGACGGACTAATTAGTAATAGAGGTAAAAAATGACTTTTTTAATCCGACAGGCAAAACATGAAGATGTAAATTCAATCGCTACTCTTTATATTAGAGCAACTAAACTTATGCAATGCACCAAATTAGCCCAAATGGTTTTGGCGAAGCTTTGGGATTTCCATTAGACATTAAAGGGAAAAGAGAATCATTTGTAAGAGCGTTGGATGACCAAGAAACAGTCGTGCTCGTGGACGGACAAGGCGGAAAGGTAGTGGCTTTGTTATGGGAGTTGTTGAAAAACACTCCGATGATTTATTTAGTGCTCATACGTTATAGTTCAATACCTTTATGTAAGTGAAAAGTTTCGGCGTGCTGGTATCACTGCCCTTATACAAGCTGTAGAAAACTGGGCGGCTGATAAAGGCCTCCATACTCTTGAATTGAAGGTTTGGAGCGATAATGATCCTACAAAAGCTTTATTTCAGAGTTTGGGATACTTATCTTTGGAACTCCGTATAGCGAAGAGGATAGGAGATAAAGTGGAATGACCAACTTCGGACAACAGCGTGTTTGCGTTTCGCACTTACGATGTTCACCCAAACCGCCCTTCGGCGAAAGGGCGGGGCCCCTCGTCGCCTTCGACGACAGCAGATATTCAAAATCCAAACTGTTTTGAATTTTGGTAATTGTGGTTTATTTGTTATTTGTAATTTTGGATTTTGGATTTCTTGAATTACATTTCGTAATTCAAGGAAAATATAGAATACTACAACCTTGTTAAATCTTTATAATACTATCCTTCTATGTTAAGGAAAAGGACAAAACCAAAGGCACGCGTCTATGACCTTGATGGAACTCTGATTTCATCTTTCCTTTTCCGACTTTTCCGTTCAAGTTTTTTGCGGCCATTAATTGCCGGAATTTTTCCTCGCTTGCCGGCTTCTCTCCAGATTTTTCTGACCAGTCCCACCCCTCTATTAAAAGAGGCCCTTAAGCATCAACGTCAACCAGATGACATAAAACTTTTTATCCTTAGCGCGAGAAAGGATACAGAAAAGTCCCGTAAGAAAGTGAATGTTCTTTTAGAACATTTAGGACTAAAACCCGACAAAATTTTTCTCAGGCCGCCCTCTCTTAACGCAAAAGAACATAAAAAGAGAGGCATTAAAGAAATAGCAGAAGGATACGAAATCATCGGCATTTGGGAAGACGAAAAAAGATTCCATGACGTCTTAAAGCAATTTGGTTCCGTTTCCGATATAATAAGACAATAGAGTCCTTTATTAATCAGGCCTTGCCTCGGCTTTTGATTGAGTAAGACCTGGCTTGGTTAAGAAAATTATGAACCCCGTTAGAAATTCTAAACAATTTCTTTTAGGGGTATAATTTATTGTAGGAATTAGTCGCGTTGTTTACAGATTTTAATTAAGCGAGGCAATAAAGTT
>CAZUDS010000004.1:19556-21950 GCA_964619425.1 uncultured Candidatus Saccharibacteria bacterium | reverse complement strand
TTAACAGAAAAATAAAAAGAAAATTACAAGAAGAATTTAGAAAACAAGGAAAGCCAAGATTGTTTGTTTATCGAACTTTTATTGCTTGTGTTGTGCTAATGTTCAAGCATGCCCAATTAAAAAATCTTTCCCAAGTTGTTATTGACGAAGAATATTATGGAAAAGATAGAATGTTGAAAAGTATGTTTTTGGAAATGTGGAGTAGGTTTTTTACAGAAGTTCCTGAAATTTCTTTTGAGAAAATCGGCAAAAAATCAAAAGTTCATAACATTTGTTATTCAGCAATGAAGGGAAAAGATAAGGTTGGTAGAGTTATCGGATTTAAGGAGATAAAACAGTTAGCATTAAAATAAAAAACCCCGAATACTTAAGCGCCGAATAAATACGGCGGTGCGGTATCCGAAGGGTCTACTAAGATTATAGCAAATCAAGATGGCCTGTCAACCCCCCACCACTTTTTTTATGTTTTATCTTTATATCATAAAAAGTAAAAAAGACAGAAAATTATATATTGGCATTACTCCAGATTTAAGAAAGAGATTTCAAGAACATAATACTGGGAAAGTTAGGTCAACCAAGTATAGGAAACCATTTGTTATGGTTTATTACGAGGCCTATTATTCTTTTGAAGATGTAAAAGAAAGAGAAAGAAAACTAAAACAATTCAAAAATACTTATACTGAACTGAAGAAAAGAATAACTCATAGTTTAACCGAAATAAAAAAAGTGGTGGGGGGTCAAGAGCAAAATTATACTCATCGCCATTGACGTAGTGAATTAGTTCGTAAATCGTAATCCGTAAGCCGTAAATCGTAAACAATTTTATTAAATTAGTTCGTAAATCGTAAACCGTAAATCGTAAATCGTAAACAATTTTATTAAAAATTTTATTAAATTAGTTCGTAAATCGTAAACCGTAAATCGTAAATCGTAAACAATTTTATGGATAAAGAGATTAAACATTTTACTGATTTAGATGCTTGGAGAGTTAACCATGAATTGGCCCTAATGGTTTATAAGATTACGAAGAAATTTCCTAAAGACGAAAGATTTGGATTAATTGATCAAATGAGAAAAGCGGCAAGTTCCATCACCGCTAACATTGCTGAGGGCTGGGGAAGATATCATTATGCCGATAAAATTAAATTCTTTTATCAAGCCCGAGGATCAAATTGCGAAGTACAAAATTTCGTAGACCTATCCAACGACTTAAAATATTTAGATAAAACAGATTACGAGGAGTTAAAGAAAAAAGCATTTCAAGGATTTAAAGTAATCAATGGTTTAATTCGATCAACCGAGAAGCAAAAATCTAAATTCTAAATTACGATTGTCGATTTACGATTTACGATTTACGAATAACGTAGTTAATTATGCAAAAAAGATCGAAAAGTAAAATAAGGTTAATATTATTAGCTGTCCTGCCAGGAATAATCGTGGCTGGTTTGGTTTGGGCAACTAATCGGGCAACTAATATATATTTTGACCTTGACGTTAATAGAATAATGGTTGAACAAGACCAAAGAGTAACCGGGTTTTTAGAGGCAGCTAATCATTTAACTATTTCTGGCGGTGAACTCAGATTTTTGGAATTAGCTGACGATCGCAGACATCATGTTGGCTTCAGAGCGCCAGGCGCAATAACGGGTAATGTTGTTTGGACCCTGCCTGCAGCCGGCGGGACCGCTGGTCAGGCCTTAGTTACTGATGCTGCTGGCAATCTGAGCTGGGCAGCTGCCGGTGTAATTGATGCCAGCTTTTTGACTCTGGGACTTCACCCTGGCTTAACTGCTGAACGCGTTTTAACTCCTGGCACTAATATTGCTTTTACTGATGGAGGAGTCAACAATCCCTTAACCATAGCCACTATTGCCAACCCAACCTTTGCCACTTCTGTCACTACTCCTTTATTAACCCAAGTCGGTACTTTAACTTTGCGAACAGAGGCCACTGCCATAGCAGACGACATTATTTTCCAAACCGCTGGCATTGAGAGAATGCGACTCTTGGAAACAGGCGCTTTACAGCTCGGCGTTCAGGCAACTGCTCTGGACCACGCGGTCAGAGCGGACAGAATAATTACGGCTGGCGCTGGATTAACCGGCACCGGTAATTTAACAGCGGATAGAACATTAGACATTGGAGCCGGCGCTGGCATTAGCGTGGCTGCTGATTCCATTGCCGTTATTTATGGCTCTGCAGTCAATACCGCAGTCCAGGGAAATGTGGCGATTACTGTATCTCCTGGCACTAATCTTTCAGGAGGCGGTACCTTAATATTGGGAGCAGGTGGCACTCTTACTTTAGCCACCATTGCCAACCCAACCTTTGCCACTTCAGTTACTACTCCTTTATTAACCCAAGTCGGTACTTTAACTTTGCGAACAGAGGCCA
>CAZUDS010000004.1:0-19456 GCA_964619425.1 uncultured Candidatus Saccharibacteria bacterium | reverse complement strand
GTGGCGGAACAGTTATCACTTTGGGAGCTGGCGGCATCTGTGCCCCCCTTAATACCATTGCCAACCCAACCTTTGCCACTTCAGTTACTACTCCTTTAGTTACTAGTTCGACTCTTGCCTTAGAATCAACTGGAGGTATCTTAACCTTGCGGACCATGGCTAATGCTGCAATAATAGATGATATTGTTTTTTCTCCAGCTGGAGCTGAGAGAATGAGAATTCTTGAAAATGGAGATTTATTCTTTGAAAGAGGGATTCATGACCTCACCTTGGCCATTCCCACTCCAGCCGCGGCCCGAACCATTACTTTCCCTGATGCCGCTGGAACAGTGGCTGTCTCTGCCACTGCGCCGATTACTTTATCAACAGCTGGAGCTATTGGTGTTACCTCTGCCAATCTTTTAGGCACTACCAATCGGGTTACAGTAACCGATGGCACAGGAGTTTTATTAGGCACAACTAATGCTACTTTGACCCTGCCCCAGGATATTCATACTGGAGCTACTCCTACTTTTGCTGGATTAGTTGCCACTACCCCCGCTCCCGGTAATGCCTTGATCCTTTCTGGCGCTGGCGCCAATATTGCTTTTACTGCTGGACTGGCTCAAATCACCACTGCTGCTGCTCAACACTTAGCCCTAATGCCTGGCGGTAATGTGGGCATTGGCACAACAACGCCGCAAGAGCGCTTGACTTTAGCTGCTGGCGCTAATTTTGCCACGGAAATGGCGGTACCCACTAGCGTCACTGTTACCTGTTCAATTACTGGAGGAAGCTTGGGTGGTGGCGTTACCTATTTTTACAGGGTAGTGGCTTCAGATGGAGTAGGGCTTACTATTGGTTCAGCCGAAGTATCTTGTGTTATGGCCGCCACGAGTACTGGTTCAGTAACTATTTCCTGGACAGCTCCAACTGGCGCTGTATCTTTTCGGATATATGGAAGAGTTTCTCCTCAAAACCAATTCTGGACAAATGCTGCTTCTCCTTTTACTGATACTGGAACAGTTGGTACTGCTGGTACGGTTCCAACAGCAACCACTGCTTATGTTTCACGGCTGGCTGCTGCTGGAAATTCCTGGTTGCTCGGCGGCAACGTCGGCATCGGGACGACGGCACCAACGAGGCGATTGGCAATTGTTGATCCTGGTGTTGGGTTTGATCGGCCGGCATTGAACAATCTTGCGATGTTCACGGGAGATGTGGAGCGGGTCAGGATTGATGCTGCTGGCAACGTCGGCATCGGGACGACGGCGCCGGCTCCTTTGGCAGGTTCCAAGGGGCTACATGTTCTTGACAGTCGTCCTGAATTGAGATTGGAATCCCCAGCACCTGGTGGTGTAGCAACCATAGTATTGAACAATAGTGGTGCGCGATGGGACATAAATATAGATGGTGGAATTAACAATGCGTTGGGTTTTTGGAGCCCAACATCGTATAGATTTGTGGTAACAACCGCCGGCAACGTCGGCATCGGGACGACGGGGCCAACGAGCAGATTAGGGGTTTTGGGTAATTTAGCGGTCGGAGGCACTTTTGGGTCTTTGGCTGCGCCGGCAGGAGGAGCGATAATAGAAGGCAACGTCGGCATCGGGACGACGGGGCCAACGAGCAGATTAGGGGTTTTGGGTAATTTAGCGGTCGGAGGCACTTTTGGGTCTTTGGCTGCGCCGGCAGGAGGAGCGATAATAGAAGGCAACGTCGGCATCGGGACGACGGCGCCAGGAGAAAGATTGACTCTTGGCGGCGCTGACCAAATTGGCTTTCGCACTCAAACAGATCATGCTATCCGTATTGGATATTGGGATGCCGGTGGCGGCGATCACGGGTTCCATGTTGATCGTAGGCATGCAGGCATATGGCACAATAGACAACTTGTTGTACGAGCAGATACTGGCAACGTCGGCATCGGGACGACGGCGCCGACAGCCGGATTACATCTTTATAATAGGGATATTCTTATCGGTAGAACAGATGTGGCGGGTCAGAACATTGATTGGGCCGGTGGAGGTGTAAACCCAATCGCCAGAATTAGAGCTGGTTCGACTGTAGACCCTGTGGGATGGGCAGCGGGTGGTGGCGTAGGGATGACATTTAATACCACTGCTTTTGGGGTGGGTTTGGTGGAAAGGGTCAGGATAACAGGTGCCGGCAACGTCGGCATCGGGACGACGAGCCCTGGGACGAGAAGACTTAATATTGCGGCTACAGCCACTGGAGCCCATCCTATTGCTACGGCTTGGGATCTTCATTCAGATATTGCTTTTAAGACAAACATCAGGGACTTAAATCATGGCTTATCTGAAATTCTTCAACTTAAGCCCCGAATCTTTGATTTGAAAATAGATGGTTCTCCCCATATTGGTTTTATAGCTCAGGAATTGGGACAGGTTATCCCGGAATTGGTTTCTGGCCAAGAAGGCGAAAAAGGCATTAGTTATGCCAATCTCACGGCTGTGTTAGCTAAAGCCATCCAAGAACAGCAGGTTCAGATTGAGGAATTGAAACTAAAATTAGATAATAATGGCTCGCTTAATGGAACCGATGTCAATATACGAATGGATGCGAATGATACGAATATATTAGCGAATATTAGTGGAATAATTCGAGATAGATTAGCGAATTTAGGGCTTTACATTGAGCAGGGGATTGCCCAGGTTAGAGAATTGATTGCGGAGAGAGTTGTAGCAAAACAAATTTGTTTGGAAGGCGACAATGGCGAAACAATTTGTGTTAACAAAAATCAATTGGAAGAGTTACTTCAAAAGAATGGCATCAATGAGCAATTTGAACCACAGCCACCAGCTGAAGTAGCGACTGAAGTTGAAGCAACACCTGAACCAAATCTTGAACTAACGCCAGCAGAACCAGCTTCAGCGCCAGCCCCAGCCCCAGCGCCAGTTGACGAAGAGCCAGTTATTGAAGAGCCAGTCGTTGAGGAACCAGCTCCTGATCCTGATTCTGATCCTAAACCTGAGGCAACTGAATAACTAAAATGGAACTACTAATTAAGAAATTCTGTCAAGCAAAATTAAAAACTGTCGATATCAGATACCAACAAGATAAATATGGAAATTCGCATTTTTGATACTTCTTTAGAAAAATTTATTAAAAACCTACAAAAACCCACCATTGCCAAGGTTTTGCGTGTCATTGATCTGCTTGAGAAATTTGGTCAAAAATTAGGGCCACCCCACACAAAAAAAGTTTCAGCTCGTCTTTTTGAGCTTAGAATTCCCGGAAAGCAAGAAGTTAGAATTTTTTATACCTTTCATAAATCACAAATTCTGCTTTTACACGGTTTCGTGAAAAAATCGCAAAAAATTCCCCAGAAAGAAATTAAAGTTGCTCTCCAGAAGCTTGACCCCGTTAGAAATCTCCTTACTCAAATACCAACTAAAAAGGACATTTTGTTAAATTAGTATTCTTGGATTTCTAACGGGGTTGACAGGGTATAACGTATATGTTATATAGAAACCGTATGAGACAAAAAACTTACAAACAACTAAAAAGAGAACTATTAAAAGACAAAGGAATCAGGTTGGACTATGAAATGCTTGAGCCCGAGTTTGCTGTGATTGAAATGATCATTAAGAAAAGGATTGAAAGAGGTTTAAGTCAAAAAGACCTTGCCAAAAAAATTGGCACCAAACAATCGGCTATTTCCCGGCTCGAATCAGGAACTTATAATCCTAGCCTTTCTTTTTTACAGAAAGTGAGCGAAGCGTTGGATGCAAAATTAAAAATTTCCTTGGCAGGGAAATGAAACCCGTCTCTAAACCCGGCTTCTTTTGCGTCCGAAGCCGGGTTTAAGGAAGCCGAGTTTTCCTTTGTTGGAAGTTTTACCAATAAACTCCGTCAAGCCCTTTCAGCGCTCGGGCTCTTCATTGAAAACGGAATTGCCAAAGTTAGAGAATTGAAGGAGTTAAGATAGCAAATCTCTAACGGGGACCAGAGTCAATCGCTGCTACCACTGAGCCAATCGTTGAACCCGAATCTTCGACCACCACTCAAGGATAAATTCGAAATCCGAAATCCGAAATCCGAAACAATATCTAAATTCTAATGTTCAAAATTCAAAACCGTTTTGAATTTAGAATTTGAGATTTTGAATTTGTTTCGAATGCAACCCTACGGGGAGTCCGCTTCGCATCCAGCGTGCTTCGAATTTCGGATTTAACGACGAAAAATAGGGACGTGCGCTTTTTTTCTGCTTGATTAAAATTTTTGACACTATTTTAAGAAAGAATATAATAAAGGCATATGGCTAAAGAATTGACAAAAATTCTTTTATACCCGGTGATTATTGAAGCTTGTGAAGAAGGAGGTTATTTTGCGACCTGTCCCTCTCTTCAAGGTTGTCATACTGAAGGCGAAAGTTATTCTGAGGTTATTGAGAATATTGAAGATGTGATTAAGGCCCATCTAAGAATTCGAAAAAAACACGGTGAATTCCTTCCCGAGGTGTTAGTAAAAGATCAAAAAGGAATTGCCCTAAACTTACCGATTTTAGTAAAAATTTAAGTTTTATGGGAAAGAGATTTCCGGTGGCTAATTATTATCAAGTAGTCAGAGTGGCCAAGAAACTCGGTTTTTATTTTTGCCGACAGGCAAAAGGTAGTCACGAAATTTGGCGAAGAGATTCTGATGGTCGTCAGACAACGATTCCTAATCACGGCTCAAAACTACTTAAAAGAAAAACATTAAAATCTATTTCAAAAGATTTTGGGATTGCTCCTGAAGAATTTTTACGATTGAAATAAAGTGAACTACCACCGGATGAATTCAGTGGTCTTCTTACCTATTTTCTATAAGAGAATAATGAAGACAACGAATAAAAAAATATTTAGAAATTTTCTCCAAAAACTCCAAAAAACCATAAAATACCTCACGAATTGGAGAACGAAGTCCCGAATTTCCCAAAGTCGTGAGGTAAAGACACCTCAAAAGCGTGAGGTTTTTTCTTCTAAAAACCAGGGAGATGATATTTCAGATGAAATATCTATTGAAAAGTATGTTCAGACAGGAGCTGGGCAATGCCCATATTGCTCGGGTAAGAATATTTCTAAAAGAGGCAAGCGCCAGAAAAAATTTGAAATAGTCCAGCTTTATTTTTGTAAAAAATGCCAAAAGACCTTCACGCCCCAAACAGTCAAAGGCAGGCACTATCCCCTAAAAGTTATTTTAGATGGACTAAGCTTTTATAACTTGGGCTATACTTTAGAAGACACAACTCGGTTTTTGAAAGAAAAATACGGACTTCCAGTTAAAGCCAACACTATTGCTAATTGGCTTGAGAATTTTAAAGAACTTTGCAAATACAGCCGGATGCGAAAATTCGGTAAAAAACTTTATTCACCCCAGCAAACAGTTCAGGGAATAAGCTTGTATCACCGCCAAATTTATAAGTTTCGGATTCATCGGGCAAAATTAGCTTTGCTTTCACAGGAGGATCCAAGGCATTATAAGTTAAGCCCCCTGAGAGAGTTTTTAGAAGCAATATTTGAGGAATGTCCCCATCATTTATTTAAGGAGGGCATAAGGGCTTCAGAAGTGAAAGTTGACTTTAACCTTGACAGAGTGATTATCCGCGAAAAGCACAATTTTGCTAATCGGTTAGCAAAATTGGTATTGCAGGCAGTAGAGGAGAATAAATTTAGGCATGAGGCCTTGCAGAAATTTTTTATTTGCAACGATTCTGTAACTGTAGCCACCGAAGTTCCAATTTATCTTTTACCAGAAGATATTGAGCATATGGAGTCGCAGCTCGGTTTTGAAATACCGGTTAAAATTGATAAAGTTTTGACCGGGCATATTGACCTTTTGCAGTTGCGCAATGGCGCAGTCCATATTTTGGATTATAAAAATAAGGCGGCTAAAGAAAGACCAATCGAACAACTAACCTTATACGCCATGGGTTTGAGCAGATTAACCGGCTTGCGGCTTTATGATTTTAAGTGCGGCTGGTTTGACGAGAAGGATTATTTTGAATTTTTTCCTTTGCATGTGGTTTATAAACTGAGAGAAAGACAGCCAAGGATTCCGAAAGGACAGCCCAAACTTTTAGAAACAAGAGAAATAATTTCTTAAAATCAAAAATCAAAAATCAAAATGCAAAGATACAAACTTAAAAAGATAAAAATTTTATGACCGAGAATGATATGTATTTTTGATTTTTTATTTTTGATATTTGATTTTTATGTACAAATATAATCCCAAAACTCGATTTCGAGTGCGAAAACCGGTACGTTCATTTCGCGATTTAGAGGTTTACCAAAAAGCCCTGGAAGGCGCAGTGATGGTGGCAAAGAATTTTTTACCGATTTTAGAAAAAGTGCAATATCCTCTGAAGGAAGAGATGGTGAGGACTTCCTTGGAGATTCCTCGTTTTATCGCCGAAGCTCATTCCCGACGTTTTGATTCCAATATTGAAGGCATTGCCCTTTTGGAAAAAGCAATGACCGACTGCAATAAAATGATTGTTTATTTAGAGCAGGTTCGCGATATTTATCCAGAGAATATCGAGCGAATTCTTTGCGAAGAATTGATTAAAAAATATATGTATAACCGGGTAAAGATTTTAAATCTCTCCAAGGCCTGGAAAAAATGGGCCGAGGAAGATAAAAAATAGAAAATAGGGATATTTCTGAATTTTTGTTTGACCGACAATCAACAACTTTTAATGAATCCGAAATATTTAAAAATATTAGAAGTCAAGTCAAAATAAAATAGGGACGTGCACTTTTTTGCAATAAAATAAAAACATGCCGAGAATTGCTAGAATAACTTTTGATAATGCCCTTTTGCACATTTTTAATCGGGGCAACGCCAAGCAACCCGTTTTCCACGACGATGAGGACTTTGAGCATTTTTTATACATCCTCGCCCACTACAAAGATAAGTACGGGTTCAAGATGTACCACCTCTGTCCGATGCCAAATCACTTTCACTTTGAATGGGAGATAGCCCAGGCTAAAATTTTGTCGCCGGCAATGCACGACATAACCCAAACTTATACCAGGCATCATCACCAAAAATATCAAACGGTGGGCTATTTGTGGCAGGGCAGATTTAAAAATATGGTGGTTGATAAAGGCGATTATCAGTTGTTGCTGGGTGGGTATATTGAGCGGAATCCGGTGCGGGCAGGGTTGGTGGAGAGGCCCGAGGATTGGAAGTGGTCGAGCTACCGGTTTTATGCTTTTGGGGAGCCGATGCGGTTTTGGATTAAAGTTGGCGGGGTGAGAAAGTGTGTTGATTTGATTGATGAGGACCCGATTTATCAGGGGTTTGGCCAGAGCGCTGCTGAGCGGCAGAAAGTTTATCGAGGGTTTATCTTGGCGATGGACGACGAGGAGGCGAGGCAAGAGTTGGGTCTGGTTGAACGACCAAGAGGCCGCCCCCGGAAATAGGGACGCGCACTTTTTATTTAAGGAAAAAGTGCACGTCCCTATTTTCCCATCCCTCTGTTTTGCAAAAAAGAAATGATGAGGAAGTAGCCGCTGGTTTAGAGCCAATTGGTTTTACAAGAAAAGATTTTGACGAGGGAGGTATTTTGATTGAAGAAATAAAAAAAACAGGAGTAGAATTGTGAAAAAAAATAAGGACGTGCACTTTTTTCCTGCTTAATTAAAATTTTTGACACTATTTTTAAAAGAAATATAATAAAAGTGATATGACCACTATAACCATTCCCAAAAAAATTACCAAAGGGGAAGAATTAGTGATTATCCCCCGAAAAGATTATGAGAAACTCTTAGAGCTGAAAAGAATACCCGAATTTCAACCCACAACTACTCAGAAAAGGGCGTTGATTAACGCAAGAAAAAAAAGAGAAAAAGGTAATTTTTTAACTTTCAATGAACTCAAAAACAAGCTGGGTTTTACAGATTGACCCAGCAATTTTTAAATATCTCAAAAGGATGCCTCGCGGAGATGTCGAGCGTATTTTATTTATAATCCAAAACTTACCCTTGAATCCTTTTAGCGGGGACATACAGAAGATGAGAGACGAGAAAAACATTTGGCGTCGGCGGGTTGGCGCTTACCGTATTTTCTACGAACTCATTCCTCAGTCAAAAATTATTTCTGTATTTCGGGTAGAACGCCGCACTTCAAAAACGTATTAATAGTGTAAGTTAAGGAAGGAAAAATGGCGTCAAATCTATTTTAGATATGACGAAGCAAGGCCTCGTCACACAGGAATTTGAAAATTAAAAAACAGCTCTTTGAAAAGCCGTTGCAGATAATAATGTGAGATGATGGAAAAAGGTGCGCGAAAATAATCAATACTCTAGCTTTACTCCGAGTTTTTCAGCAATTTGATGAAGCCACTTTTCATGACGGTCAACCTTATGGGCTAACATAATCATTTCTTGGGCGAAGGTATCTACTTTCTTGGCGTAAGCGTCAATAGCAGTTTGTAAATCAGAGAAATTTTTCTTCATTTCTTCCTTGAAAATCTCAAGATCCTCTTTTGTGGTAAAAATTTCCTGCAACAATTTACCAGTTCTTTCGTCCAAATCTTCTTTGGTAGCAAATCTTTTCAATTCTTCTTTTAAATCTTCCTTGGTGGTAAATCTTTCCAGGTCTTTCTTAGTAGCTAATTCCGCCTTTAATTTTTGAATATCTTTATCTGTAAGCATAATTCTACCTTCATTATAAATTTTTAGGAATAAGTGTCAAGGACCAGTAAATAAAATCTGAATTCCAAATTCCAAATCACAAATAACAAATCACAAATAAATCCGAAATTCGAAATTCGAAATCCGAAATAAATTCTAATGACAAAAATTCAAAATTCAAAAGGCAAAAGTGTAATTCAAAGTCCAAAATTAAAAATGAAAATAAAAAATGATGACGCTGGGAAGCGAAAAGCGAAAAGCGGGAAAAGAATAATTTAAAATTCAACGGAGGAAAATGGAAAACGGGGGGGTCTATTTTTCAAGCAACCAAAAAGTCCTTTAAAATTTATAAAGCTTTAATAAAAAATGACAAGAAATGAAAAAGGGAAATATAAAAAACAGAGTTAAAAGCCAATATTACGTCCTCGTTGATGAGTCAGGAACATTGCCAGACCCTAAAGATAAATTTATAGTCCTTGCTGGGATAAGATTTGAAAGAATAAAGGAGGCAACAAATTTAATTAGCCGTATATTAAAATCGTTGCGTCAAAGAAAGATTAAAATTAAAGAAATAAAATTTTATTATGCTGGTGAGCGAACTAAAAGACAGATTCTTTCTGGAATTATTTCAGCAGGATTTGAGATTTTCACGATAATAGTGGATAAGAAAAGAAGGAAAATTCCCGATATACCAGAAAATTTTTCTCTATTAGTAAGTGAATTGATTAATGAAGTATATTTCTGGCAGCCGGAAAAAAAATTGAAAATAATTATTGACAGACATTTCCATAGAAGAATTGACGAGGAAAATTTTGACAACTTTCTTTGGAAAAGCGTTAAAAAAGATCTAAGTTATAGTATTCAGCATGTGGGCAGCCAACAAAATTTTATAATAAATTTAGCTGATTTTGTGGCTGGAGCGATTTTAGCAAAATATAACAAAAATAACGTTCAGTTTTATGATATTATCAAAGAGAATATTTTATTAGAAAAAATTGTTAATTGGCCGGAGTTGAAAAGAAAAAGTTTAGGAAAATAAGAACCTGCTCGCTTCGCTCGCAGAACCTTGATTCCTCGTTTCACTCGGAATTAAGAACCTGCCTCGTTAATGCTCGGCAGAACCTTGATTCGCTAAGGTAAAAACTGAACATACAGCATTGAATTAAAAAATTCCCCGAACCGGTGCAAGCACCCATCCAAGGGAATCTACTCTAATAATAGCAAACCATGAAACCTTGTCAAGGTTATAGACGACCTTAGAAAGCGTAAAGCGAAAAGCGTAAAGCGTAAAATAACAATACAGAATTCAAAATTCAAAAGGCAAAAGGCGAAAGGCAAAAGCGCAATGCAAAAGTCAAAAGTAATAAATAAATTCAAAAATCAAAATGAAAAACAGTAATGCAAAATTTAAAAATTATTAAAAACTTTAAACCTTAAATTCAGAATAAATAATGTTTAAACATAGTGATTTGTGGTAAAATAAACAAATGGAAACGTTGCAAAAAAAATCTCTCTTTTGGGATGTGGAGTTTCTTGACCCCCAAAAATACGGGAAATTTATTGTTGAAAGAATTTTGACTTTTGGCGATCAGGAAGATTTTAGATGGGCGCTCAATTTCTACGGCAAGGATAGAATAAAGCAGTATTTTTCTGAAAGTAAAAATCTTGATAAAAAATCATCGTCTTTTTGGCGTCAATATTTCAATAATGCGCATGGAAGCAATCAATAATAAAACAAAAGATGTCTTTGAAAAGATAGCCAAAAGCGGTCTTGGTAAAAAGTTTTATCTGGCTGGCGGCACCGGGCTGGCTATTCAGCTTGGGCACCGTCAGTCAATTGACCTTGACTGGTTTTCAAAAGACGCATTTTTCAACGCCAGCGTGAAAAAAGAATTGGCAAGTTTGGGAGATTTTACGCTAATTAATGAGTCAGAAGGAACGATTAATGGCGAACTTGACGACACTCGGGTAAGTTTTTTTTACTATGATTACGATATTCTTTTCCCTTTTGTTGAATTTGACGGAGTAAAAATAGCCGACAAAAAAGATATTGCCGCGATGAAAATTGACGCTGTGTCCTCACGGGGCAGTAAAAAGGATTTTATTGACCTTTATTTTTTATTAAAAGAATATTCGTTGGCGGAACTCGTTTCTTTTTTTGAGAAAAAGTATGTAAATATTAAATATAACAAGCTTCATATTTTGAAAAGTTTGGTTTATTTTGACGACGCCGAAAGCGAACCGATGCCTATAATGATTAAAAAACATGATTGGGAGGAAATAAAAGAAGAAATTAGGGCGAAAGTGAATGAATTGATGAGTTGATTTATCAAAAAATGGGGATGGTTCTGAATTGAACGGAACAACAGTAAAATACGAAATCCGAAATCCGAAACAAATTCTAATGACAAAAATTCAAAATTCAAAACGTGTTTGGAATTTAAATATTAGAATTTGACAGAAATTTTTAATTGATTACAATTAAAAACGATATAACCACCATTACTATTCCTCAAAAAATAACCTCTGACAAGGAACTGATTGCTGTCCCTCGCCATCTCTACGAGCAATTTTTGGCTTGGCAGGAAATGTTAAAATCAAGAAAGACATTTAAACCAACAGTGACTGAAGGAAAAGCCATTCTCCGCGGTCGTCAAGAAATTGCAAAAGGTAATTATATTGCTTTAGAAGAATTGAAAATACACAACTAACTGTCGGTATCAGATACCGACAAAGCAGATGCCGACAATTTGTACGGGGTCTGGCCCTGCTGCGGCGACTCCGCTATATTTGACACAATTTCAAAAAGAATATAATGAAGCATATGGAAAAAGTCATTACTATTTCAAAAGAAAAGATTATAAAAGAAAGAGGGTTAGTAATCTTACCTCTAAAAGAATATCAAAAACTCTGCGAAAGCGCAGTGCCGACTTATTATTTAAAAGGTAAAGAAGCGGAGAAATTAGACAGATTGGTTGAGGAAGGATTGAGAGAGCAGGTTTTAGGAAAAACAAGAAGAATTAAATCGTTGGCTGACTTAGATTAATTTTCAACCCATGAAAATAAAAGTCATTTTTACCCGCTCCAGATTTGATAAAAATTATAAGAAGTTGTCAAAAAGAATAAAAGATAAGGCGAAAGAAAAAGAAAAGATATTTAGAGAAAACCCATTTGACCCGAGATTAGGAACCCATAAATTGTCGGGTAAAGAAAAAGAGTGTTGGGCTTTTGATATAGATTATCATTATCGCATCAAATTTATTTTCCTCTCGAATGAGGAGGTTTTATTTTTAGATATTGGAACACACGGTATTTATAAATAATGAGTTATAGAGCTTATATGAATTCGAAATCCGAAATTCGAAATCCGAAATCCGAAATAAATTCCAAATTCCAAGCACCAAGCACCAAATACCAAATAATATTCAAGCACCAAATTCCAATGACCGAAACAACGAGAAATAAATACGACTTAGAAGAAAGAACCTACCAATTTGCAAAGAAAGTTGCTCTTTTCTGCAAGAAATTGTCTAGAACTATTAGTAACATTGAATATGTGAGGCAAGTAATTAGATCATCGGGTTCAGTGGGAGCGAATTACATCGAAGCTAACGAGTCATTTAGCAAAAAGGACTTTAGAATGAGAATAAAAATATGTAGGAAAGAAGCAAAAGAATCGGTTCATTGGTTGAGACTAATAATTGAGACCGATGAGGAGAAATTCAAAAAAGAAGGCGAAGAACTTCTAAAAGAGGCAATAGAATTAAAAAAGATATTTTCTTCAATAATAGAAAAATCCAAATAAGTTTTGGTCATTTGGTCATTGAAAATTGGAATTTATTTGGAATTTGGTGCTTGGAATTTGGAATTTGTTTAGGGAGAGAAATAGGGATGCGCATTTTTTTCCTGCTTAATTAGAAAATTGACATCGATTTCAAAAAGCATATAATAAAATTGTATGGTTAAAGTAATCGAAAGGGAAAATTTAATAAAAATCGGCAAAGAACCAGTTGTAATTTTGTCTTTACGAAAATGGAAAAAGATTGAAGAACTTCTTGAAGATTTAGAAGATGTAGTTCGGTTTAACGAAGCATTTTCTGACCCCAAAAATCAAAAACGCATTCCTTTTGAAAAAGTAAAAAAATATTGAGATTTCCCTAAATGTTTGAGCTTTACTTTAGACCCAGAGCGCTAAAAGCATTAAAGAAAATTCAAAGAAATTATTGCGGTGAATATGCGCCGTAAGCGCGATAAAACAGGGAGTGGTTATTTTTTAGCAGAGGCGTCCATTAACATTATGATTTCTAAAATTATTACAAAAATAAGGGAGAAACAGCAAAAAGCCCTGAGGGCCTTTTCAATGACAGAGTTAGCAGGTGAAAAGGGGCAAAAAATAGAGGAAGAAAAGAGAAATAAAATTTTATTATGGTTGGGCCATATTAACCGAGGGACTCTTTATTTGTTGGTTTTTTTACTGCCTTTATTCTTTTTGCCTTGGACTTTTGATATTTTGGATTTCAATAAGCAGGCCTTGCTTTTTGTCTTAGTTTTTATTAGCGGCTTGGCTTGGCTGGGGAAGCATCTATTTCAGAAAGAGCTTAAGATTAGAAAAACCTTTATTTATTGGTTGGTTTCGGGCTTTTTATTGGTCTTGGGTCTAACTACCATCTTTTCTCTTTACCGGGTCGGTGGTCTTTGGGGTTGGCCCTTAAAGACAAGTCAGGCCTTTCTAACTTTTTTTGCCTTAGCCCTATTTTTCTTTTTAGTTTTAAATAGTTTCAGAAAAAAACAAGAAATTTTTTATTTGTTCTCATTTTTTTTGATTTCCAGTTTTTTTACGGCTCTTTTTGGTATTTTGCAGATTTTTGGCAGATTTTTGTTTCCCTGGCAGTTTAGCAGAATGATTTCTTTTAATACCATTGGGACTACCAACAGTTGGGCTATATTTTTAGCCGCGCTTTTGCCGGTTTTGATTTTATTTACCCGCCTAACCCAGGGTTATTTCAAATGGTTTTTGAGAGTTGTTTTTCTGATGTCATTTTTGGGTCTTTTTTTAGTGAATTTCTGGGCCGCTTGGCTTGTGTTTTTGGCAGGAGTGATAGTGATACTTCTGGGGACATTAGGCAATGAAGAGGAGCGGAGAAAGGGCTGGATTATTGTTATTACTTTCTTATTAGCCATTGCTTTGCTGTTGGGAATTTTTAGGATTCCTATTAGAGGATTACCGGCAATTCCTTTAGAGGTCTCTCTTACTCCATCCTCTACTTTTGAGATAGTTAGGAAAGCCCTAGACCAAGGCCCGATTTTAGGAACAGGTCCGGGTACTTTTTTGTATAACTTTTCTTTGCATAAGTCCCCTGATTTGAACCGGACAATTTTTTGGAATGTTAGGTTCAATTCCGGCGCTTCGGAAATTCTTGAGCGGCTGGCAACTTTTGGCGTTCTGGGGATTTTAATTTTGGCGGGCTTGATTTTGGGTTTGGTTTTTATTGGCTTTAAGGCGTTTTTACGATTTAAGGGAGAAGGTTCTGATGAAGGCGGGCTATCTGTCTCAGACACCAGCCGAATTTCTGCCAAGACGAGATGGTTGGTTGGCTTGGGGATTTTTAGCAGTTTTTTTGCCGTTTGTATTGGTCTTTTTTTGTACCCCGGTAACTTATCTTTGGAATTTTTGTTCTGGTTTTTTGGGGCTGGTTTTTTAAGGATGAGTTTGAAGAAAACAAGAACTTGGAAGCTTGAACCGGCAAAGATTCAAAGCATCTTAGTTTCTTTTGGCTTTATTCTATTTTTTGTTTTGGTCTTGGTTATCTTGGTTTTTGCCGGACAGAGATATTTTGCCCAAGTCCGTTATTCTCAAGGATTGAGAGCGGTAGCATGGGGAGATACAGAGAGGGGGATTATTGATATTTCAAGGGCTACCCAATTAGATCCTCTGACAGACATTTATTGGCGGGAGCTTTCTCAGGCAGCAATCTTACAGTTAAGCCAGGAAATGGTTCGGGAAGATTTAACTCAAGAGGAGTTACTTCAGAGAACCCAAGTCCTTTTCAGTTTAGCTATAAATTCAGTGACAAGAGCGACAGATGTATCTCCTAATAATGTTGCTAATTGGCAGGTTAGAGGATTTACTTATCGCAGTTTGATAGGTTTGGTAGAGGGTTCTTTTGACTGGGCATTAAAAAGTTACCAGAGGGCCAAGGAACTGGAACCGGTTAGTCCTCTTATTCCCTTAGAGATATCCAGAACTTATTTAGCCCAAGCGAATTTAGCGAGGCAATTAGAAAGAGAAGAAGAATCAGTTGAGAAATTAAAAAAAGCCCAAGAGTATTTGCAAAAAGCGATTTCTTTGAAGCCGGATTTTTGGCCCGCTCATTTTCAGCAGGCAATTGTCTTTGAGGCCCAGGGGAAATTAGGTGAAGCAATTGCAAAATTAGAGGAGATAAAGCCCTTTAATCTGGAAGATATAGCTTTGGCTTTTCAGTTGGGCGGCTATTATTGGCGGAAAGAGGATTTAGACAGGGCTAAACGAGAGTTTGAGAGAGCAATTTCGCTTTCGCCGGACTTTAACAATGCTCGTTTCTTTTTAGGATTGATTCATGATAGACAAGGAGAGAGAGAAAAAGCGATTAATCAGTTTGAAATAATTGCCGCTTTTTCTGAAGAAAACAGACGGCAAGTAGCGGAAATTTTAGAAAACCTGAAAGCGGGCAGGCCGGCTTTGGATGAGGAGGCAGAAGCGCTGCCCGGCATAGGAGAGGAAATTCCGATTTTAGAGCAGCCAGAAGAAGCGCTTGATTAGAGGAGGCGCCGGCCTTAGAAGAGTAATGACCTATGAAAATTCCTAATCACCCCAGTAGGATTTCATTAGAAACCTTTGACATTTTTGGAAAAACAAATTAAACTTTTACTTAATCTTGACTTCTTTTTTTATTAAATTTTACTATTTTTCTTAGAGACCCAGAAAATAGAATATGAGGTTATTTTTTTGTTGTATAGGAATTTGAAAAATTCCTATACAAGCCCGCTCTAATTTTGCCCTCCCAGACAAGTTAAAACTGAAAATTAAAAAGGGACTTTGTTAGCCCCTTGCGGCACAGAGGGTGAATAGCCCCGAGTGAGCGAAGCGAACGAGTGTGCCGCCTTTGTCTTGCTTGGCAAAATTAGGGCGGAATAGCGCAAATTTTCTGAAAGAAAATTTGCCTATGTGCTTTCGGAGATTTTTATGGAGAAAACGAGAATTAGAAATTTTTCTAAAGCCGGGGTTTCTTCTCCTTTGCCTTATTTATTGACTATTCCTCAGGCGAGTTGGCGCCAATTTTGGCAAAAATCCTTAAAAGACCTTTTTGAGGAGGTTTTTCCTATTCGTGATTATACAGGCAAGGAGTTAGAGTTAGACATTATTGATTATAGGTTGGGCCAGTCAAAGCATAAGACGGACTATGAAGCCCAAAAAAACAATGATTCTTATGAAGCGCCCTTAAGAATTAAAGCGCGATTGACCAACCTTAAGACAAAAGAGATTAAAGAGCAGGAGGTTTTCTTAGACAATTTTCCCTTGATGACAGAAAGGGGAACTTTTATTATGAACGGGATTGAGAGGGTGATTATTTCCCAATTAATTCGTTCACCCGGCGCTTTTTTTACGGTTCAAAGGATAGGAGCTAAAAATTATTTTGGCGCCAAAATTATTCCTAATCGCGGTTCTTGGTTAGAATTTGAAACAGAAACATCAGGAGTAATTACTGTTAAAATTGATAGGCGAAGAAAAGTGGCAGCGACCACGCTACTCAAGGCCCTTGGTCTTGAGAAATCCGAAATCCGAAACCCCGAAGGAGATCCCTCGATTCCTTATGAGGCAGGTCCGAAATCCGAAGCAAAGACAAAATCCAAAATTCTAAGCACTAAACAAGATGAGGAGATAGAAAAGGAAATCAAGAAATTGTTTGCTGATATTGACAAGGGAGAGCGAAAATATATTGAAGAGACCCTTAAAAAGGACTTAACAGGAAATCAGGCCGAGGCATTGGTTGAGATTTATCAGCGACTGAGGCCCGGCGACCTGACAACGCCGGAAACAGCCAAAGAGTTAATTTATAATACTTTCTTTAACTTTGAGAGATATGACTTTTCGGAGGTTGGACGTTGGAGAATGTGGCAACGTCTGCCGTCTCTGCGCAGAACCGACGCGGAACAAAAACGCGGAACGGACGCGGAAATTACAAAGGAAGATCGAGTCCTGAAGATAGAAGATGTGGTGGAAGTGATGCGAGAGATTATTCGACTCAACAATAATCCTGAGGCAGAACCAGACCAGATTGACCATCTGGGAAACCGGAGAGCGAGAACTGTTCATGAGCTTTTACAGAATCGTTTGAGAGTGGGTTTAGCGAGGACAGTGAGGGCGATAAGGGATAGAATGTCAACTTTAGATACTTATACAATTACTCCGGCTGAAATCATTAATCCCCGCCCTTTTATGGCGGTGGTCAGAGAATTTTTTACTTCCAGCCAAATAGCCCAATTTATGGATAATGAAAATCCTTTGGCAGAGTTAGAACATAAGAGACGGCTCTCATCTGTGGGACCCGGTGGTTTAACCAGAGAAAGGGCCGGTTTTGAGGTGAGAGATGTCCAGCCCTCTCATTATGGCAGAATTTGCCCTATTCAAACGCCAGAGGGTCCTAATGTTGGTTTAGTTGGTCATTTGGCTAGTTTTGCTAAAATTAATCCTTATGGCTTTATTGAAACCCCTTATTTTAAGGTAATTGAAGGAAAGATAACCTCAGAAATCCATTATCTTTCTGCTTATGAAGAGGAAAAATATAATATTACTCACGGCGGAGTTAGAATCAAAGATGGCAAAATTTTAGACGAGAAAGTGGAAGCAAGAATTAAGGGAAAGCCGGGCATAGCTGACAGGCAGAAGATTGATTTTATTGATGTTTCTCCTGAGCAATTTCTTTCGGTTAGCACTTCGCTCATTCCTTTTTTGCAAAATACTGATGCTAATCGGGCCCTGATGGGTTCTAATATGCAACGCCAAGCCGTGCCTTTATTGAAACCAGAGAAACCCTTGGTTTCTACGGGCATTGAAGAGAAGGCGGCAAGGGACTCGGGCTTACAGGTAATAGCCGAAGAAGACGGAGAGGTTGTTGAGGTAGATGCCTGTCATATAAAAATCAAAAATCAAAAATCAAAAATCAAAGATCAAAAATCAAAGATCAAAAATTATGAACTTAAAACATTTGTGAGGACTAATCAATATACCTGTTTTCATCAGCGGCTCTTAGTAAAGAAAGGCGAAAGAGTGAAGAAAGGCCAGGTTATAGCTTCTGGCGGCGCCATTGACGGAGAATCTTTGGCTTTAGGGAAGAACGCGCTTGTTGCTTTTCTTCCCTGGCGGGGAGGAAACTTTGAAGACGGCATTGTGATTTCAGAAAGGTTGGTTAAAGACGATGTTTATACTTCTGTCCACCTTGAGAACTTCGCTTGCGATGTCCGGGAAACAAAATTAGGTCCTGAAGTGACAACCTTTGACATTCCCAACGTTAGCGAAGAAAAACTCAAGGATTTAGACGAAGAAGGGATAGTCAGAATTGGCGCTGAAGTTGGGCCAAGCGATATTTTAGTGGGAAAGATTTCACCAAAAGGAGAGGCCGACTTAACAGCCGAGGAAAGATTGCTGAGAGCGATTTTTGGGAAAAAAGCAAGAGAGGTTAGAGACACTTCTTTGTGTTTGGAACATGGCAAACGAGGCCGGGTAACTGACGTAAAAATCTTTGACAGAGAAAAAGGAGCGAAATTAGAACCGGGTATTATTAAACGGATTGAAGTCGAGGTGGCGGTTGTCAGGAAGATTCAGGCCGGTGATAAATTGGCTGGCCGCCATGGCAACAAAGGAGTTGTTTCTATGGTTTTAGCAGAGGAGGATATGCCTTTTTTGGAAGATGGTACGCCCGTTGATGTTGTTCTAAATCCATTAGGCATTGTTTCCAGGATGAACTTAGGCCAGGTGTTAGAGCTTCATCTTGGCCGGGCAGCAAAGAAAATGGGCTATATTGCCATCACTCCGTCTTTTTCCGGAGCGTCTGAAAAAGATATCAAAGAAGAGCTTAAAAAAGCAGGTCTTTCAGAAGATGGCAAGGAGCGACTTTTTGATGGTCGGACAGGAAAGCAGTTTGAGGGACGGGTTTCAGTCGGTTTTTTGTATTTAATGAAGTTAATCCACATGGTTGAAGATAAAATTCATATGCGTTCAATAGGTCCCTATTCCTTGATTACCCAGCAGCCCTTAGGCGGTAAAGCCCAGTTTGGCGGGCAGAGATTTGGCGAAATGGAGGTCTGGGCTTTAGAGGGTTATGGAGCGGCTCACATCCTTCAAGAAATGCTTACCATTAAGGCAGACGATGTTATGGGAAGATCTTCAGCCTATCAGTCAATTTTAAGAGGGGAAGAAATTAAAAGTCCCAATATCCCGGCCTCGTTTAATTTATTGGTGGCAGAGTTGAAGTCGCTGGGATTAAGCGTGGAGGTTAAAGAGAAATCCAAAACCGAAAATTCCAAGCACCAAGCACCAAATTCCAAATAAGCACCAAGCACCAAATAACAAATAAATTCCAATATTCAATATCCAATGACCGAAACTGTTTTGGTCATTGGGATTTCGGTCATTGGAGTTTGTTTGTAATTTGGAATTTGTGATTTGGAATTTCAAAACTATGCGCGTAGCTGATTTAGATGCAATTAGAATAAAATTAGCTTCTCCGGAAGATATTTTATCTTGGTCTCACGGCGAGGTGACAAAGCCAGAGACCATTAATTACCGGACCCAGAGA
>CAZUDS010000003.1:0-21992 GCA_964619425.1 uncultured Candidatus Saccharibacteria bacterium | reverse complement strand
AAATTGGAAGCAACCCTACGGGGAGTCGCCTTCGGCGACAGTGGAATTTATTTGTGATTTGGAATTTGGAATTTGGAATTTATTATTTTTGTGATTTGGGATTTGGGATTTCATTGTTGGGATTCGTTTAGAACTTAGAATTTTCCTTCTAAAGAACTATAAACAACGCGACTAATTCCTACACTTAATTTTATAGCTCAGGTAAAAGTTGAATATAAAAATGTCTTTACATTCTACAAAAATCAAAGTCATTGGCGTCGGAGGGGCTGGTGGCAATGCTGTTTCCCGGATGATGAGGGCTAAAATCAAGGGCGTGGAGCTAGTCGCTGTTAATACTGATTTACAGGACTTAAAAAATACTAAAGCCCACCTTAAAGTACCCATTGGCCAAAAAGTAACTGGCGGCTTAGGTGCTGGTATGAATCCTGCTCTTGGGAGACGGGCAGCGGAAGAAGATAGAGAAAAGTTAGGTGAGCTTTTGAAAAATACGGAAATGGTTTTTATTGCTGCTGGTCTTGGAGGCGGTTCAGGGACGGGCGCTTCTCCTGTTTTAGCAGAAATTACCAAAAACAAAGGAATTTTAACTTTGGCTGTAGTTACCTTACCTTTCTCTTTTGAGGGAAGATCGCGCCAACTGATTGCTAAAAAAGGAATGGAAATCTTGAAAAACAACGTTGATGCTCTTATTAGTATTGACAATAATAAAATTTTAGAGCTTTCTGGCGAGGAGCTTTCTTTAGGGGCTGCTTTTGAGGTCTGCGATGGAATTTTGCAGCAGGCTGTTCAAGGTATTACTGATTTAATTTCACTGCCAGGCATTATTAATGTTGACTTTGCTGATATTAAGGCAATTATGAAAAACTCAGGTACCGCCCTTTTTGGCATAGGCCGGGCCAAAGGAGAAAAAAAAGCGGAAAAAGCAGCCAAAGCAGCTATTGGCTCACCGCTTTTGGCAATATCGTCTTTTAGGGGAGCAAAAGGAGTGTTATTTAGCGTTTCCGGCGGCAAAGATATTAGTTTGTCAGAAATTGAAGAAGTGGCTAAAATCATTACCCAGGAAATAAGTCCTGAGGCAAAAATTATTTTTGGCGCCATTCAAGACGAAAAACTTAAAAAAGGCGAAATTAAGGTTACGGTTATTGCCACTGGCTTCTAAATTAGTTTCTGTACATAGGCGCGAACGAAGTGAGCGCATGTGTACATTCATTTATAATTTATACCCCTTATGAAAATTACTAAGGTTAAAAAAAGAGATGGTCAGATTGCTGATTTTGTTCAGGAAAAAATTATTGAGGCAATTTTAAAGGCCTTAACTGCCACTGGTCAGGGAGATGGAAATCGGACCAAAAAACTTGCCAAGCGAGTTGTCCAAATCTTAAATCGCCGCTTCAAAAAGGAGGAGATTCCCCACGTTGAGCAGATTCAAGATATTATTGAGGAAGTTTTAATTTTAGAAGGGCTGGTTGAGACAGCCAAGGCCTATATTTTATATCGAGAGCAGAGAAGAAAAATCAGGGAAGCAGTGGCGACTTCAGAAGAAGCAGTAGAAAGGGTTGACCAGTATTTAGAAAAATTGGACTGGGAGATTAAGGAAAACGCTAATATGGCTTTTTCTCTGCAGGGGCTGAATCAGTACGGGGTTTCCGGTATTGTCAAAAAATATTGGCTTAATAAAATTTATCCAAAGGAAATTAGAGAAGCAAATGAATCAGGGGATTTGCACCTTCATAATTTAGACACCCTTGCAGTTTATTGCAGTGGGTGGGATTTATACGATCTTTTGCTAAAAGGTTTTGGCGGCGTTCCGGGAAAAATGTCTTCCAAACCGGCAAAACATTTCAGGAGCGCTTTGGGTCAGGCAGTAAATTTTTTATTCACTATTACCGGCGAGGTGGCCGGCGCTGTCTCTTTTTCAAACTTTGACACGCTTTTGGCTCCTTTTATCCGTTACGATAACTTAAATTACCAACAAACGAAACAGGCCTTACAGGAATTCTTGTTCAATATGTCCACGCCGACGCGGGTCGGCTTCCAAAATCCTTTCAGTAATATAACGCTGGATCTTAAGCCATCTTCGGTTTTTGCCAAGCAGCCAGTGATTATTGGCGGCAATCCCCAAAAAGAGACCTATGGCGAATTTGAAGAAGAAATGAAGATGTTTAACAAGGCCTTTTACGAGGCAATGTTGGAAGGCGATAAGGACGGTCGGCCATTTTCTTTTCCCATTCCCACTATTAACATTACCAAAGATTTTCCCTGGGACGAACCGGCTTTTGATGGAATTTTTGAGGCCTCGGCAAAATACGGCATTAATTATTTTTCCAACTACATTAATTCAGATATGAGCCCGGAAGATGTTAGATCGATGTGTTGCCGGTTGAAGATCGATTTACGTGAGCTTCACAACCGGGGTGGGGGAGGATTATTTGGCAGTGGGTCGCTTACGGGTTCGGTGGGCGTGGTGACCATCGGACTGCCCCGAATCGGTTATCTATCTAAGACCAAAAAAGAGTTCTTTGAACGGCTGGGAAGAATAATGGATTTGGCAAAAGAGAGCTTAGAAATAAAAAGAAAGACCATTGAAAACTTTATTGAAAAGGGTTTGTATCCTTATTCTAAAGTTTATCTTCAAGGAATAAAGAAAATGAAGGGCAGCTATTACGCCAATCATTTTACCACCATCGGTTTGGTGGGAATGAATGAAGCGCTTTTAAATTTTATCGGCGACAATATTGCTTCAAAAAGAGGCAGAAGGTTTGCTCTTGAAATTTTGGACTTTATGAGAGAAAAATTAGTTAAATATCAAAAAGAAACCGGAAACATTTACAATTTAGAACAAACCCCGGCTGAATCAACCGCTTACCGATTGGCTCAAAAAGACAGAGAGAAATATCCTGACATTATTACCGCCGGAACGAAAAAGGTTCCATATTATACTAATAGTTCGCAATTACCGGTTAATTACACCGACGATACTTTTGAGGCCCTTAAACTTCAGGATGAATTGACTTGTAAATATACTGGTGGCAGTGTTTTTCACTTGTTTTTAGGCGAGAGGATTTCTGACTCCCAAACTGTTAAAAATTTAATTAAAAAAGTTTTTGAGAATTTCCACTTACCATACACTACCCTTACCCCGACCTTTTCCATCTGCCCATCTCACGGCTATTTGTCGGGAGAACATTTTGAGTGTCCGAAATGCACCATTAAACAACCTTGTGAGGTTTATTCTCGAATCGTCGGATATCTTCGTCCCCTGGCCCAATGGAATACCGGGAAACAGCAGGAGTTTAAAGAAAGAAAAGAATTCAAAATAAAGTTATTCTAAATGCAAATTGGTGGGATTCAAAAACTTACTTTGATTGATTTTCCGGGCCGCTTAGCGGCCACTGTTTTTCTTTGCGGCTGTAATTTTAGGTGTCCTTTTTGTTATAACCGAGAATTAGTTCTTCCTGAAAAAATAAAAAAACAGCTTCACCCCCCACAATTTTTTGCAAAGCAAAAATTTGGGCGGGCAAGAATTTCTGATAAAGTTTTTTTTAATTTTTTAAAAGAGAGAAAAGGATTATTAGGGGGAGTTTGTATAACAGGAGGAGAGCCGACTATCAATGAAGATCTGCCAATCTTTATTAAAAAAATTAAAGATTTAGGATATTTAGTCAAGCTTGATACAAATGGTTCCAATCCAGAGATGTTGAAAAAATTAATAGATGAAAAATTGGTTGATTACGTGGCTATGGACATCAAGGCGCCTTTGGGGCTAAATTTCCAATTTCCAATTTCCAATTTCCAAACAAATTCTAAGCCACAAATTTCGAAATATAAAATAGCCACTGGCGTAAAAATAGACATAGCAAGAATAAAAAAGAGTATTGAGATAATTAAGAATTCAGGGATTGATTATGAATTTCGCACGACCGTGGTCCCGGGCATTCATACAAAGGAAGACATTATCCAGATTGCCAAGGAAATATCGCCCGCGAAAAAATATTATCTCCAGAACTTCAGGCCGGAAAAAACCATTGACCCCAAATTTGAAAAAATTAAGCCCTATCCTGAAAAATATCTTTTAGAAATCCAAAAGGCCGTCGCTCCCTTTTTTGAAATTTGCCAACTAAGATAATGACAAAATCAAGAATATTTTTTTATTTCTGTCTTTCTTTTATTCTCGGGATTGCTATAAGTTCTTTCTTCATTGTGTCTTGGCCAGCTTTATTGACTTTTTTGATTTTGGGGTTAAGCTTGTTTTCTTTTTTTCTGGTCAATAAAAAATTAGCCATTTTAGGTGTTTGCTTGGTCTTGCTTGCTCTTGGTATTTGGCAGCACCAACAAGCCGAATTACAGATTAAGAATTCAGAATTAAGAGGTTTTAGCGACAAAAAAGAATCAATCGTTTTGATAGGTATAGTATCTAAAGAACCAGATATAAGAGAAACTAATGTTAAACTTACTGTTGAAGTTGAGCAAATAAAATTATCCGAGAGTTATTTCCAACATATTGTCAACGAGAAAGCATTGGTCACAACAAGTAGATTTCCAGAGTATGAATACGGAGATAAACTTAAAATTAAGGGTAAATTAAGAACCCCGCCGGTTTTTGATAACTTTAATTATCAAGATTTTTTGACTAAGCAGGGGATTTATTCTGTTGTTTATTGGCCTGAAATTGAACTATTAAACCAAAAAAATTACAGAGGCCCAACCTCTCTAATTTATGCGGAGATTTTGGGTTTTAAGAATAAATTGAGAGAAGTGATAAGCCAAAATCTTTCACCACCCCAGAGTGTTATGTTAGGGGCTATTATTTTTGGCGACCAAAGAGGAATGTCCCAGGAATTCAGAGAAAAACTTGGCCTTGCTGGTGTTCGTCATATCACCGCCGTCTCCGGCATGCATATAACTATTTTATTCCCTATTCTATTGCAAATATTTTTGGGACTCGGGCTTTGGCGGCAGCCGGCTCTTTATTTAAGCTTGGTTTTTTTAATTCTTTTTATCATTATGATAGGAGCACCGGCCTCAGCAGTTCGGGCAGGAATTATGGGCGGGCTTTTAATTATCGCTAACTCCTTAGGCAGGTTGTCGCAGTCCGATAGAACTGTTGTTTTTGCCGCAGCGGGAATTCTGGCTTTCAACCCTTTGCTCTTAAAATCAGATATTGGCTTTCAACTTTCCTTTTTGGCTGTTTTAGGGATTATTTATCTAATGCCTATTTTTCAGAATTGGCTTAAAGGACTGCCTGATAATTTTTTAGGTTTTCTAAAAATGAGAAGCATTGTCTCAATGACCTTTGCTGCCCAGATTTTTACCTTGCCTATTTTAATTTATAACTTTGGTCATTTTTCTTTGGTCGCGCCCCTGAGTAATATTTTAATTGTTCCTTTACTTCCTTTGCTGATGATAGTTGGTTTTCTTTTTGTCTTGTTGGGTGTTTTTTGGCTTCCTCTTGGCTGGATTCTTTCTTTACCTGTTTGGCTCTTGCTTACCTATATTATTGCTATTGTTAATTTTTTTTCTGAAAGAGCCTGGTCAGTTATTGTTTTTCAAATTTCTTGGCTTTGGCTTTTGGTTTCCTATCTTATTTTGGCTTGCCTTGCCTGGCGCTTAAACAAAAAACGAAGCGTGTTCGAAGCCGGGTTCTGAACATACGAAGCAGGTTCTAAACATAAACAAAAATATGAAAAAATTTTTGGCGATATTATTCATTTTTTTATTAGGACTGGGAATCTTATTTTTATATAGAACTTCAATATTTCGGACTCGGATAGTCGGATTTTCCGAAAAACCTTCTTTGTCTATGGTTAATCCAAAAAAGGCAGAACGGGCCGAGAGTGGTTTGCCTGGCCGCGATTTTGAAACAATGTTTAAGGATGATTCTCAAAAGATGTTAGCGCAGTTCACCCTTGAACAAAAAGTGGGACAACTTTTCATTATTGGTTTTGATGGGAAAAAGGTGAATAAAGAACTTGAGAATTTGATGGAAAAAATTCAGCCAGGGGGCGTTTTATTATTAGAGAAAAATATTGAAGATCAAAAGCAATTAGAAAAATTAATTGATGATTTGCAGGCAATTTCAATCAGAAATACAGGATTGCCGCTCTTTATTGCTGTTGACCAGGAAGGGGGCAAAATTTGTCGGATTGAATTTCTTGACTGTCCAGTTATTTCTGAAATTCAGAACAAAAAACAGGCCTTTGAAACGGGTTTTAGGATGGGAGAGGATCTAAGAAAATTAGGAGTTAATCTTAACTTAGCGCCGGTTTTAGACCAAAGCGCAAAGAATGACTTTATTTTCAGAAGAACCTTTCAAAAAGACCTTGTTCAAACAGGTAATTTAGCAAAGTTTTTTATCCAGGGCCAAAAAACCGGGGGTATTTTTACGGCCCTGAAACATTTTCCCGGTTATGGAGGTATTGATTTTGATCCTGAGACGGAAAGGTTGGCTGTTTTTTCTCAGGTCCCGGAGATTTCTCAATTTCAGACAGCAATGGCCGTTAAACCAAAAATGGTTATGACCTCTAATGCCGTTTATCTGTCCATTGATAATGTTCTGCCTTTTTCTTTGAGTCCTAAAGGAATAAAATTTTTAAGAGAAAAATTAGGAAAAGAAGTCCTGATTATTTCCGATGACCTTGCCAGCCCGGTCTTGAAAAGAGGGTTTTCCTTAGAGAGAACAATTCTTTTAGCTCAAAAAGCGGGCTTAGATATTTTATTAGTAAGTAATTTCTGGAACCGATTAGCGCCGATTGAAGCATTTAATACTTTACTTCAAGCGACTAAGGCGAGCCGAGCTTTAGAGCGAGAAATTGAAGAAAGGGCTTTGAGAATAATTAAGTTAAAACAAAGGCGTTTTGAGCCCGACTTATAGTATGATATAGTATGATACAGCATGAATAGAATTACTGAAAAAACTTTCTTTGATATAAAAGAATTTAAAAAAAGCTTGGCCATTGCTTTTTCAGGGCTGAAGACCGCTTTTTCTCAAGAGCAAAGTTTTAGGATTCAGATTTTTATTAGTGTTTTGGCTTTAATTTTAATGTTTATTTTCCCTCTGACTGTCTATGAGAAAACAATCGTGATTTTAACGATGGCTGTTGTTTTAGGGCTTGAATTAATCAATTCTCAGGTTGAGAGAATTTTAGATATTATCCAGCCAAAGTTTCATTCTCAGGTAAAATTGGTTAAAGATCTTTCAGCCGCAGCTGTTTTAATTGTTTCTATTGGCTCTGTAATAATTGGGCTTTTAATCTTCCTGCCTCACTTTTTAACTTTATAAAAATGGATGTTCAAGACCTGGTTCTGAACATAAATAAAGGTCTACGAATTACGAATAAATACAAATATACAAATATTTGTATATTTGTAAGTCATTTGTAATTTGTACCCACCTGGATGTTCGAAGCCGGGATCTGAACATCTCGTGTCACCGTTAAATTATGATTTATTTAGATTATGCAGCGACAACTCCTATTGACTCCAAGGTCTTAAGGAAGATTTTACCTTACTTAAAAGAAGATTATGGCAACCCCTCTTCAATTCATATTTTAGGACAGAAGGCCTTAATAGCCATTGATAAAGCCAGAGAAGAAATAGCCAAGTTTTTAAGTTGTTCTTCAGAAGAGATTATTTTTACTGGATCGGCCACTGAAGCTAACAACCTTGCTATAAAGGGCATTATAGAGGGTCTCGGGTTACGAATCAATCGCTCCGCTCCCTGCAATTGCTCCGCAATTAAGCAGGCCTCAAGTTTCAAGTCCCACATTATTGTTTCCCAAATTGAACATCACGCTGTTTTAGAGCCCTGCCATCAATTGGAGAAAAAAGGTCTGGCCGAAGTAACCTATCTGCCGGTTAATAAAGAAGGCCTAATTTCTGTTTCTGCTCTTGAAAAAGCCATTAAGCCAAATACCGTTTTGATCTCAATAATGTATGCCAACAATGAAATCGGCACCATCCAACCGATAGCTGAAATGGCGAATGTTATTCGCCATTTCAGAAATTCCGAATCACAAATTCCAAAACCCAAACAATATCCAATATCCAATGCGCAATATCCAATTTTCCACACTGACGCTGTCCAGGCCATCAATTATCTTGATTGCGATGTCAAAAAATTAGAAATTGATCTCTTGACTCTTTCTGCTCATAAAATTTATGGGCCAAAAGGAGTAGGGGCTCTCTTTGTTAAAAAAGGAACGGAAATTTCCGCTCAGATTTTAGGTGGTGGTCATGAGTTTGACTTAAGGTCAGGGACTGAGAATGTAGCCGGAATTGTCGGCTTAGGAGAAGCGATAAAAGAAATCAAAAATCAAAGATTAAAAATCAAAGATTTAGAAAAACTAAGGAATAAACTTATTGATGGAATTTTAAAAAATATTCCTGGCTCAAAATTAAACGGTTCAAGAAAAAATCGTTTGCCCAATAATGCCAACCTTACTTTTGAAGGGGCAGAAGGGGAGGCCTTGGTTATTGCCTTAGATCAAGAAGGAATTTGTGCTTCCACTGGTAGCTCTTGTTCTTCAAGGAGTTTAGAGCCCTCCCACGTCCTTTTGGCCCTGGGTCTTTCCTATGGACAGGCCCATGGCAGCTTGCGTCTGACCTTAGGAAGGTACACAACAGAAAAAGAGATTGGCAAGGTTTTAAGGGTCTTGCCGAAAATCGTGGAAAGATTAAGAAAAATCTCTGGCTATAGAATTTGAAATAAAAACCATATATTTGAGGCAAAAGGAAGGTCAAGCCCTTCTTTTTTACTTTTAGAATAACTGTGTTAAAATTAAAAATATGACGAGGCCTTATTACTCAAAAAAAGTTATTGAGCATTTTTTGCATCCCAAAAATTTTGGGAAAATGAAAAGACCTGACGGAGTAGGGGATACTCAAAATCTGAGATGTGGCGATATTATGAAAATATATATCAAAGTTAAGAAAGAAAAAGGAAAGGAAATTATCAAGATGGCAAAATTTGAGACCTTAGGGTGTGGGCATGCCATTGCGATATCAGACATGGTTTGTAGTTTAGTTAAAGGAAAAACCCTTGAACAGGCCAGCAAGATTAGTTATAATGATGTTATTAGGGATCTTGGTTCTCTTCCTTCAGTAAAAATCCATTGTCTTCAGTTGGCGCAGCAAGGAATGAAGCGAGCAATTGAAGATTATTATAGAAAGACGGCTCTAAAGCATCCAAAGAAGTGTTTGAAGCCAGGGCTCTGAACATGAATAAAAATATTTCAACCAGCCTGACGGTATCAACCAGCTTGGCGGTATCAAATACCGCCAGTATCAGGTAGTCTGGCGGTATCAAATACCGCCAGACCACGAAAATGGAAAACTTTAATCTTAAAAAATATTTAGTTCCGGCTATAGCCCTTATTCTACTCGCTTCTCTTTTTGGTTTGGTTGCGGGAGCTGTTTCTGGCCTTTTCTTCTATCAACAAATTAGGCGAGAACTTGCCGAACTTAATATTATGCCATCGCTGCCAGAAAGAATTACAGAAAAAGAGGCCCTGGTTGAAAAAGAATATCTCTCCCAGATTTCTCAGGAACAAGCAATCATTAGAGTCGTTGAGCAGGTTTCTCCCTCTGTGGTAAGCATCATCGTTACTAAAGACCTTCCCATTATTGAAGAATACTGGGGCTTTCCTTTTGAGGGTTTTGAAGAATTTTTTGGCGAGAGATTTGAGTTCAGGATTCCTCAGAGAAGGCAAGAGGGCACTGAGAGAAGAGAGATTGGCGGAGGAACTGGTTTCATTGTTTCTCAAGACGGCCTCGTCTTAACTAACAAGCATGTGGTTTTAGACAAAGAAGCGGATTATACTGTTTTGACCAATGAGGGCAGAAGATACTCGGCCGAGGTCTTGGCAAAAGATCCTTTTCAGGACTTAGCGATTCTTAAAATAAAATCAGAACCAGGCAGATTGTTTAAGCCGGCAAAATTGGGTGATTCTGACAATATCCGGGTTGGTCAAACAGTTATTGCCATTGGCAATGCCTTAGGCGAGTTCCGCAACACTGTTTCTACGGGCGTGGTTTCTGGCTTGGGTAGAAGAGTGGTAGCCGCCGGCGGAGGTTTTGTAACAACAATGGAAGATGTTATTCAAACAGATGCGGCGATTAACAGAGGAAATTCTGGAGGGCCTCTTTTAGACCTAAAAGGTGAAGTCATTGGAATAAATACGGCGATGGCTATTGGCGCAGAAAACATTGGTTTTGCCATTCCAATCAATAAGGCCCGAAAAGCCGTCTCTCAGGTTAAAGAAGTCGGCAGAATTTTGCACCCATTTTTAGGGATTTGCTGGACTCAAATTACTCCTCTCCTCAAACAAGAACTGAGATTGCCAGTAGATTACGGCGCCTTAATTCAGGCAGGAAGGGGGTGCCCGACCGCCATTTTCCCGGACTCAGCCGCCCAAAAAGCAGGACTAAAAGAAAATGATATTATATTGGAATGGGACGGCGAGAAACTAACTCCAGAAAATTCTTTAGGCCGAGTTATTCAGAGACATATTCCTGGCGATAAGATTAGTTTGAAAATTTTAAGGAATAATCAAGAAAAAACAATTGAAGTTATTTTAGGGGAAAGAGACGAGTGAGTTTTTGTTATATCGGAAATTGAAAAATCCGGCCCGAAGCGCCGCAGATTTTTCAGGTTTTTCGATTAAGCCCGCTCTAATTTTAACGCTCTATTTTTGTATAAGAAACTGAAAGTTTCCTATACCAGTCCCGTTAAAAAACAATATGAAAAGAATTTTAAATATTGAAATCCCGAAGGAAAACCTTCGGCCTCCCCTAGGGCAGGTAATAAAATAATTATGCAAAGAATTCTTAATGCAGAAACAGTAAAACATCTCGGCAGGAAAGTTAAGGTTTGCGGCTGGATTCAGGCAGTAAGATCGCATGGAAGGATTCTCTTTATTGATTTGAGAGACAGGAGTGGAGTTTTACAAATTGTTTTTACCCCGGAAAACAAAGAGCTCTACAAAAAAACTAAAGATTTGCGGCCAGAGTGGGTGGTGGGAATAGAAGGGGTGATTAAAGAAAGACCAAAAGCAATGATAAATCCTAAAGTTGAAACAGGGAAAATAGAGTTGGAACCTGAAAGGTTGGAAATTTTCTCTGAAGCAAAAACTTTGCCTTTTCCTGTTGATAGTCCTGGTTATGAAATAGGAGAAGAAACCAGATTAAAATATCGCTATATGGACTTAAGAAGGGAGAGAATGAGAAGAAATTTAGAGATTCGCCAGAAAGTCATTTGGTCTATGAGAGAATTTTTAATTAAAGAAGGTTTCATTGAAGTAGAAACGCCGATTTTAACCAAATCAACGCCAGAAGGAGCCAGGGACTTTTTGGTGCCGGCTAGATTACAACCTGGCAAATTCTATGCCCTTCCTCAAAGTCCCCAGCAATATAAACAACTTTTAATGATAGCTGGGATTGAAAGATATTTTCAAATTGCCAGATGTTTTAGGGATGAAGACCCCCGAACTAATAGGCAGGCAGAATTTACTCAATTAGATATTGAAATGTCATTTATTGGCCAGGAAGATATTTTAAGTTTAATAGAAAAGCTTTATATTAATCTTGTTGAAAAAATATTTCCGGAAAAGAAAATCACCAAAAAACCGTTTCCCAGAATTAGTTATGAAGAAGCGATAAAAAAATATAAAAGCGACAAGCCCGACCTTCGCCGAGATAAAAAAAACCAAGATGAATTAGCTTTTACGTTTATTGTTGATTTTCCGCTTTTTACTCCTCAAACCAAAGAAGATTATTTTTACGGTTCAGGGGCCGCCAAATTCGCGCCTTCTCATCATATGTTTACGGCGCCTAAAGAAAAAGACATTCCCTTGCTTGATTCCGACCCCTTAAAGGTAAAATCATACCAGCATGATTTTGTTTTAAACGGACAAGAAGTTGGCGGCGGAAGCGTTAGAATTCACGACTATAAAATACAAAATAAAATTTTTGATTTAATCGGATTTACCGAAAAACAAAAAAAGCAATTTACCTACTTTCTTAAGGCCTTTGAATACGGCGTTCCGCCTCATGGTGGAATTGCCTCCGGCGTTGACAGATTTTTATCCATTGTTTTAAGTGAACCGAACATCAGAGAAGTAATCGCTTTTCCTAAAACCGGTGACAATTACGATTTAATGATGCAATCTCCCGGCGAAGTAGATGAAAAACAACTCAAAGAATTAGGCCTGAAATTAAACAAGAAAACTTAAAGAGCCAGGATTGGCTCGGTATCAATATTAGGAGCTCTAAAAAGATTTAATCTATGATTAGAATCTTATTTAATACCTTAATTATTATTTTAATAATCGCGACGGGATTTATGGTTATAGTTTTAGTAATGCCAGAAGGGAAGACCGTTGTTAATCAAAGAGCTGAGCTTACCCCTTTGCCTGATTTTCAAAGCGGAATAACTGAAGAAGGAAGTTATGATAAAGATTCCACTTCGATCATCTCAAAGAATATTATTCCAACCTATCTTCCAGATTTTGGAAGAATGAAAGAAAATCTTTTAGCAAACAGAGAGAAATTTATAGAATTAGACCTCAATAAAATGAAAGCAAATATCTATCAAGAGGGAAAGGAGATAAAAGAATTTCCAATATTAACTAAAGGCGACTCCCTCCACTGGGGAGGAACGCCGGTGGGAGTTTATTCAGTTCTTTCAAAACATAAAATAGCTTTTTCCAATATAAGTAGGGTCTACATGCCTTATGCTATTCAATTTTACGGTAAATATTTTCTCCATGGACAACCATATTATCCAGGAGGCAGATTATTACAATCTCCAATTTCGGGGGGATGTATTCAGTTTTTGCATAAATATGCAAGGGAAATCTATAATTTTGCCGAAATAGGAATGCCGATTTTAGTAATAGACAAAAAATCGCAAAATGACGATTATAAATATTCTTCTAAGCCAACAACCCCTTTTCCTGAAATTTCCGCTAAAAGTTATTTAGTGGCTGATCTTAATAATGGTTTTATTTTGACTGAAAAAAATTCCTCTCAAAAATTTCCCATCGCCTCTATTACCAAATTAATGACGGCGATAATAGTGGCTGAACACATTGATTTAAGAAGATCAATCTTAATCACCCGAGAGATGATTGAGCCCTTTAAATCTTATAGTTGGTTCCGTCCAAAACTTAAAGTAGGAGAAAGATATAGAATAGTGGAGCTTTTTTATCCTTCGCTAATAAAGTCCTCAAATGATGCTGCCGAAGCCCTTAGTTACTTTTTGGGAAAAAAAAGAACAATTCAATTAATGAATGAAAAAACCAAAGCCATTGGAATGGTAAATACTAAATTTGTTGAACCCACTGGATTAGATGAAGAAAATATTTCTACGGCCCAAGATCTTTTCTATTTGGGAAGATATATTTTAAGTTCTCGCCCCCCGCTGTTAAAAATCAGTAAAGGCGAAGCAGTTCGAAGCTTCGGACCAGTTCGTTTTAAGAATTTGCGGAACAAAAACATTCTTTTTGACCATCCTAATTTCGTCGGAGGAAAAACTGGTCACCTTGCAAAGCAAGCTGGTTTATTTTTGCTCGAGTTTACCACAAAAGAAGATAATCAACTTCGCGAAATCTCAATTATTATTTTAGACTCCGATAACTTAAGGAACGATCTTGCTCAAATTTTGGAATGGCTAAAAAATTATTTTATGGGACACGAAGAAACAGAACGACCGAGCGCCTATGCGCCAATAGAAAAATCTATAATTCCTTTAAAAACAATTTAGTCCCAATTACGATGGAAAAATTTTGGCAAAAAAAAATATTATATTTAACGTTGCTAATAATAATCGGTTTTTTGGGATTTTTTTTCTTTCAAAAAATACTGAAAACAGAAACTTCTTCTCAAATAGAATTAGAAGAGATAAAAGAAGGGGATAGAGAAAAAAAAGAGAAAATTTTCAATCCTGCTTTACTGGATTGGAAAGAGGCAACTCCTAATGCCCCTTGGTCAAAAAGAGATGCTCATGCTAGTTTAGTTTTCCAGGATAAAATTTGGATTTTTGGTGGACTAGGGGGGTCAGAAAATTTTGATGGTAATTATGCTAGGCTTCCTCATAAAAGTGATGTTTGGGTTTCAGAAAATGGAAAAAATTGGCAATTGATTAAAGAAAATGCTCCCTGGGGAGAAAGAGGGTCTCCAGGAATGGTGGTCTTCAAAGATAAAATTTGGCTGCTCGGGGGCTGGGAAAAACAGAAAAGTGACCACAAAAATGATGTTTGGGTTTCTGAAAATGGAATGGATTGGAAAAGGGTTCTCTTTTTTGCTCCTTGGCAGGCAAGAAGCGGTCATTCAATAGTAGTTTTTGATAATAGAATGTGGGTAATGGGAGGTGTTAATTTTTATAAAAAAGAGTCCAAAAACGATGTTTGGTATTCAGAAGATGGGATAAATTGGATTAAAGCCACCTCTAATGCCTCTTGGTCGCCAAGATATGACCAGACAGTAACAGTGTTTAAAAATAAAATGTGGTTAACTGGGGGCGTCGCCCGGGGCGGAAACGCGAAAAATGATGTTTGGGTTTCAAAGAATGGGAAGGACTGGGAGCTAGTGACAGCGAATGCTCCCTGGCCGGCAAGACACGGCCACACCTCAGTTGTTTTTAAGGACGGGCTTTGGATTATTGGCGGATGGAATTGGAGCGCTAAACAAAGTGAAGGATTAAAAGATATTTGGCATTCAGAAGATGGTTATAATTGGGAGAAAACCAATAAAGATGCTCCTTGGACAGGAAGAGAAGATCACGTTTCGGTTGTTTTCAAAGATAAAATTTGGTTAATGGGCGGAATGGATACTAATTGGACCTGGAAAAATGATGTTTGGTATTCAATTTTCTCGCCTTAATTTTAATTAAGAACCTTGCTTCGCAAGAACCTTGACCCACTTTTTTTATAAGTGAAAAAGGGGGGTGAATGTTTTGCTCGCCCCACACCGAACCTGTCTAAAATGAATATCAAAGAAATAAAAATAAGTAGGGGATTCACCCCATTAGAGATTACAGGGGTAAAGAAAAAAGACAAAGAGAGTCCCAAAAGATCCCGTCCTTTTCGGAAAAAGGACGGGGCCTACGGGGCAGGCAAATCTCTAACGGAGCAAGTCCCATTAGAGATTACAGGGGGAAAGAAAAAAAACAAAAAGAACCCCAAAGGACCCCGCCCTTTTTGGAAAAAGGGCGGGGCCTGCTGGACAGGCAAATATCTAACGGGGTTTAAATATTTTTTAGTTTCTTTTTTGTTGAGTTTTTGGTTTTTCGCTGGAATAAATTATTTTCAAGAAAAACTTGAAGATTTTTTCTTTCTTGAAGAAACTAAAAAATTTTCTTTGGAGGCCCGGGTTGATCAGAATTCCTGGGAAGAGTTAAAACCCTTCCGTAACTGGAAAATAGATGAGCCAGAAATTGAAGCTAAAGCCGTCCTTTCTATCTTTTTTGACAAAGAAGGCCGGACAAGAACTCTTTTTGCAGAAAATTCTCATCAAAGATTAAGAATTGCCTCTTTAGCAAAGTTAATGACGGCTCTTATTGCTTTAGAAAATTATGAACTATCTCAAATCATTGAAACGCCGAGGGGGCTAACCCGAGAGAATAATCGATTAAGGGAAGGAGAAAAATTTACAGTCAAGGACCTTCTTTACTTTTTACTCATTACTTCTGATAACGGAGCGGCCCAGGCCTTAGCAAAAGAAATGGGATTTGAGTCCTTTATTTTTTTGATGAATAGAAAAGCCCATAAATTGGGGATGGAAAATACCTTCTTTGTTAATCCAACCGGCCTTGATCCTGATAGCCCTCAAGGGGTGGGCAATTTTTCTACGGCTAAGGATTTAGTAATTTTAGGGAAGGCAGCTTTTGAAAGGCCTTTAATTTTAGAAATTCTTGCTACTCCAAAAATCAGAATTTATTCAAGAAAAAACTTTACTCTTTATGAATTAGAAAATACTAATAGGCTCTTAGACGCATTTCCTGAAACTTTAATTATTGGAAAGACCGGCCAAACGCCCCAGGCCAAAGAATGTTTAATGACTACAATAAAGGCCCCGCAAAATAAAGGAAAGATCATCTCTGTTATTTTGGGTTCTGACAACCGCTTTAAGGAGACGAAGGAACTTCTCGATTGGATAAAGAAGGCCTATATCTTTTAGAAAATCCTAAATCCAAATAACAAGCACCAAATCCCAAACAAGCACCAAGCACCAAAAGTAACCTAAATCACAAGCACCAAGCACCAAATTCCAAATAAGCACCAAGCACCAAGCACCAAATTCCAAATAATATTCAAGCACCAAATTCCAATGACCGAAACTTTGATAAATTGAGAAATCACAAGCACCAAGCACCAAATTCCAAATAAGCACCAAATTCCAAGCACCAAATAACAAACAATATCCAAATTCCAATGACCAAATGACCAAAACCTTCTTTATAAACAATTCTGTTTCGGTCATTGGGATTTCGGTCATTGGAGCTTGTTTGTAATGCAACCCTACGGGGAGTCCGCCTGAAGGCGTCCAGGGAATTTGGGATTTGGAATTTCATGCTGTAATTTGTAATTTGGGATTTTTATCACATGATTACTCCTTTTACCTTCAACGTTATTAAAATTTTCTTTTTAGCAGCTATTTCAGCAATCATTGCTTTTTTGTGGGCTCCTATTTTAATTAGAACTTTATACCGGCTTCGTTTTTGGAAAAAAGAAGCCAGGAGAAAAACTATTACCGGTGAGGAAGCAAAAATTTTCCATAAGTTCCATCAAAAAAGAGAAGTAAGCGTTCCTCGGAGCGGGGGAGTATTAATCTGGCTAACAACCTTCTTTCTAATTTCTTTCTTTTTATTTTTAGCCCAGGTCTCTGATATTTGGTGGCTCAGGGGATTAAATTTTTTATCAAGAGGAGAGACCTGGCTGCCTCTCTTTACTTTGGTGGCTGCTTCTTTGGTTGGTCTTTTTGATGATGTTTTAGAGGTTTTTGGTAAGGGAAAATATATAGGCGGTGGAATGAGCTTTTTTAGACGATTCTTAATTGTTGTTTTGATTGGCGCTATTGGCGCCTGGTGGTTTTATGTAAAATTGGGCTGGAGCAGTATTCATCTACCCTTGGTAGGGAGTATAAATATCGGAATTCTTTATGTTTTTTTGTTTGTCTTGACAATGTTAGCTTGCTGGTCTGGGGGAATAGTGGATGGTTTAGATGGCTTAGCCGGGGGCGTATTTTTGCCTATTTTTGGCGCTTTTACTGTAATTGCTTTTTCTCAGGGAAAGTATGACTTGGCTTCTTTTGGAGCAGTTATTTTAGGCGCTCTTTGTGTTTTTTTGTGGTTTAATATCCCGCCGGCGAAATTCTATATGGGTGAAACAGGCGTATTGGGCCTAACCAGCACTTTGGCAGTAATGACTTTTTTAACCGACTCTATTGTCGTTTTACCTATCATCGCTGGAATTTTGGTTATTGAGGTTGGCTCTGTAATTTTGCAGTTACTTTCTAAAAAATTTCGGAAAAAGAAAATCTGGTTATCAACCCCTATTCATCACCACTTAGAAGCCAAGGGCTGGCCCCATTATCAAATAACAATGCGGTTTTGGATTATTGGAATTATTTTAGCTATTATTGGAGTAGCCATTAGATTGCTTAATTAACTACAAATCTCACGATATGTTCGAAGCAATATGTTCGAAGCCGGTCAATACGTTCGAGCCGGGATCTGAACATAAAGTGTACGAATTACGAATGAATACAAATATACAAATATTTGTATATTTGTAAGCCATTTGTAATTTGTACCCACCTGAATGTTCGAAGCCGGGATCTGAACATGAATATAAAGATGAAAAAAGTTGATTTTTTAAGAAAAAAGTATCCCTGTTTTGTCTATCATAGTTTGGAGGCAAAATTGGTAAAAGACGGCCTAAAAATCGTCTTTGATTTTAGAATTGAGCCAAACCCTGCACCAGAGACCTCGTTTCGGTACGGGGCAAGTATTTATTTCAAACCGGCAATAGTTATTAAAGGAGTAAGCCAAAACCAATTTAAGAGGGTAGGGAAAGAGACAATAAAAAATTTAGCTTTCCATTTGGGACTTATTGAAATGTTGAGTTATTGGAAGGCGGTTTGCTCGCCAAAAATAATTATTAAAGCCGGTTATTTAAATAAAGAGCAAATTAAGTGGTGGAAAGATTTAGTCCTCAAGGGATTAGGTCAATTCTTTTTTGAAAACAAAATTAATTTCACCAGCCCTGGCTTTCTGAAGATCGTGGTTGAAAACAAAGACCAACCAGCAACAAAACACAAAAAAAGGTTGCCCCAGAATAATGTCTTACTCCCCATTAGCGGAGGAAAAGATTCGTTAGTAACTTTAGAAATTCTGAAAACAACCAAAAAAAAACTTGGCCTCTTTTCTTTAAATCCAACCAAGGCGGCCCAAAAAATAATGAAAATTAGGGGCGGCCAAAAACCAATTATTATTAGACGAAAAATTGATGAAAAATTATTAGAGTTAAATGAAAAGGGTTATCTTAACGGCCACACGCCTTTTTCGGCCTACTTAGCCTTTTTAAGTATTTTGGCGGCAGTTATTTTTAACTATAAATTCATTGCTTTTTCTAATGAAAAAAGCGCTAACGAAGGAAACGTTAAATATTTAGGAAAAATTATCAATCACCAATGGTCAAAAAGCTTTGAATTTGAAAAAATATTTAGGAGTTATGTCAAAAAATACTTAGCCGAGGAAACAGAATATTTTAGTTTTCTAAGGCCTATTTATGGAATTCAGGTGGCAAAATTGTTTAGTAATTTTTTAGAGTGTTTTCCTGTTTTTCTTAGTTGCAATAAATCCTCCAAAATGCTAAATATAAAATACCAGCAATGGTGCGGAGAATGCCCCAAGTGTCTTTATGTTTATGCTATTCTGTCTCCATATTTTGAAGAAAAAGAGCTTTTGAAAATTTTTGGCAAAAATTTGTTTGAAAACAAAAAACTATTACCAATAATGAAAGCCCTAATAGAAGAGGGGAGACCCAAACCCTTTGAATGTGTGGGCGCTAAAATAGAAACCCTAACCGCTTTCTACTTAAACTGTTTAACTTACCGGGAACGATTCTCGAGGCGATTGCCTTTTCTTTTAAGGTATTTTGAGAAAAAAGTTTTACCAAAATATCCCGGGCTTCAAAAAGAATCAAAGAAAATCTTGAATTTCTGGGATAAAAATAATTTCCTACCGAGAAAGTTTGAAAAATTATTAAGAGACAAACTACTTTGAATTACGAAATGGAAATTTTTAAGGATGATTACAGTTATCTACGCCCTTTTTGAGTACAAAGATCCCGCTGATTTACGCTGATATAGACGCTGATTATCGCTGATTATTGTATTTTGTAATTGAAGGTTAACTAATCGCTTCATAGTCAAATGACAAACAAAAAAAACTCACCTGATTTTATTCTTTTAGCGATAACAATTTTTTTGCTCTTAATTGGACTTTTGATTTTAACCAGCGCTTCTACTTTCTTGGCTGAAAGGGAAATGGGCCGACCTTATTATTTTTTATTCCGTCAAGTTGTTTTTGGTATTGGGTTAGGAACAATTCTTGGTTTTTTGGCCTATAAAGCGCCCCTTAAAAAACTTAATAAGTGGAGCACTATTTTTCTCCTAATTAATATTCTCTTGCTCTGTTTGGTTTTTGTGCCTGTTATTGGTTGGGGGCATGGGGGCGCTACTCGCTGGCTAAGAATAGGAGGCCTTGGTTTCCAGCCCTCAGAATTGTTGAAAATTACCCTTCCTTTTTATCTCGCCGCTTGGTTAAGCAGTCGTTGGCAGATAAAGAATTTCAAAAAAACACCGATTAAATCTCACATCGCGAACCCTTCTTCACGCCAAAAATTAAAACTTTGGCATAAGGTCCTACGGCCAGCACATTATTTTAGACAACCAAACAAAAAACTTTCTTTCAAAAATAATAACTTTAAAATCGCCAACTCTTTCATTCCCTTTTTAATCATTTTGGGGGTTATTTTTCTTTTATTGATTCTCCAGCCCAATATTAGCACTTTAGCTATTATTACTGTTACCGCCATCTTAATGTATTTCGTGGCTGAAACCCCTTTTTGGCATAACCTCTTAATAGCGTTTTTGGTAATTGTTGTTTTCTTTATCCTTATCCAGGTTTCTCCATATAGAGCAGAAAGATTGCAGGTTTTCTTGAATCCAACAGCTGACCCAATGGGAGCCGGTTTTCAAATGAAACAGTCCTTAATTGCCATTGGCTCTGGCGGAATTTTTGGTCGGGGATTAGGATTATCCCAACAAAAACTTGGTTTTTTGCCTGAACCGCTAAGTGACTCTATCTTTGCGATTTTTGCTGAAGAGGCAGGATTCTTGGGGGTTTTGTTTTTAATTTTTGTTTTTTTGGCTTTTTTTTGGCGAGGCATAAAAATTTCCAAAAACGCCAAAGACCCCTTTTTAAGGGTTCTCTCTTTTGGCATTACTTGTTGGATTGTCTTGCAGGCCTTTGTTAATATCTCTGCTCTTATTGGCGTTTTGCCCTTAACCGGTATCCCCCTGCCTTTTATAAGCCATGGGGGGTCGCATCTTGTGGCAGAATTGATAGGAGTGGGAATTTTACTGAATATCTCTAAATCAGATTAAAGATTAAAGTTGTAAGTTGTAAGTTTTCTTAAATCTTTAATCTTAAATCTTTAATCTAAGGCATGAAAATACTTTTCACCGGTGGTGGCACCGGAGGACATATTTTTCCCATCTTAGCTATTGCTCAAGAAATCAAAAATCTTCTTTCTAAACAAGAAGGGACGGAACCGGTTTTTTTGTTTTATTTGGGGCCTAAAGATAATTTTACTTCTATCTTGGAAAAACAAGGTATAAAGGTAAATAGTATTCTTTGTGGAAAGATAAGACGTTATTTTAGCCCCTTAGTTCTTTTGCAAAACCTAATCGATATTTTTTTTAAGATTCCTCTGGGCATCCTACAGTCCTTTTTCCTTCTTTTCTTTCGTGCTCCAGACGTAATTTTTAGCAAAGGAGGTTATGGCTCCTTTCCCGTTGTCTTAGCCGGCTGTCTTTTGCGAATTCCTACCATCTTACATGAATCAGATGCCGCGCCTGGTTTTGTCAATAAATTTTTTGCGAGATTTGCAATAGAAATTTTTGTCTCTTTTCCCGAAACAGAGGACTTCCCGCCTAACAAAGTATTAGTTGTTGGCAATCCGATAAGACAAGAAATTTTACGGGGGTCAGGCGAGCAGGGCAAAAAAATGTTTAATTTAACCGGAGAAAAGCCAATTATTTTAGTTATGGGAGGGTCTCAGGGCGCTGTTAAAATTAATGAAATGGTTTTAAGCATCTTGCCTGAATGGCTAAAGCATTTTGAGCTCTTGCATATTACGGGCGTTAAAAATTATGAAACAACTAAAAAAGAGGCAGAAGTTGTTTTAGATTCGGTCCTTAAAAAATATTACCATCCAGTGGGCTTCTTAGAGGAGGAACAACTAAAACATGCTTACGCTGCCTGCCATTTGATTATTTCTAGGGCGGGCTCTGGCAGTATTTTTGAAATTGCTGCTTTAAACAAGCCCAGCATTTTGGTTCCCTTGCCAACAGCTGCTCAAGATCATCAATTAAAAAATGCCTATGCTTTTGCTAGGGCTGGCGCGACCATTGTAATTGAGCAGGCCGATTTGGTGCCGCATCTTCTTTTGGAGAAAATAAAAACCCTTTTTTCTCGTCCCGAAGAATTTCAAAAATTAGTTGAAAAGTCCCAAGAATTCGCCAGGATAAAAGCTGACAAGATTATTGCTGGATATATTATAAGTTATCTCATTCATTAAAGTTGAGTTCAGGACTAATTCTACTAACTTCCAATTTTTCCTATAATGGTTGAATTTATTACTCATTAAGATGTAAAAAATCCGAGCGTTGTTTACACTTTGCTCGGCAATAAAAGTTTTCAGGTACCGATA
>CAZUDS010000002.1:0-22088 GCA_964619425.1 uncultured Candidatus Saccharibacteria bacterium | reverse complement strand
TGACTACATATACGTAATACATATTAATTTGAGTGCTGGGTAACGATTTTCTAACGACCCAGCCCTCAGAGCACTGAGTGCTGGGTCGAGAAAATCAGTTACCGCATAAGCCCATCAATCACTGCTTTAGCTGTCATTCCCGAAGAAGTAAAAACAAAATAGTCGTCTTTTATCAGCCAACACATACCAAAGTCCCTTCCCGCTTCAAAGGGCAGACAGCGGACAACTGTATTTTTGTAGATAAACTGACCAAATCTGATTTGAACAGCCCGCCTTTCTTTTCCTATCACCATAAAAAGGGTTTCTGTGTCTTTTTCCATTGTGTTTTCCCAGTCCCGGAAAAAATCAAAAATACCAGCCCGTTCTTTAATTTTAGCCACCAAACCAACATTATGAAAAATTTCCCGCTCTGTCCTTATGAAATGATGAAAAAAGGTGAATTCATCTTTATCTAATCTCTCATAAAAACCCTCAGGAGTTCTTATGCCTAAGCCCATAAACCCTTCTCCACCCGCCAAGAATTCTCGTAAATCAAAATATTTGTTTCTTTGGACATCTAAGACCAAAATTCGGGTAAATAATTGGTCCCTTTCCTTTTCTCTCTGTAAAGCCATTGCTAATTTAGGAACAAATTCAATATAATCTTTAATTTCCAAGGTTTCTGTTTTACCAACAGGAATAAGGGAAATTGGCAAAGGAGGAAGCTCTATTGGCTTAACTATTTCTTCTCTTGGCGGGTCTGGCTCTACCTCTGGCGGTCCCGGTCTTTCCACCATAAAATACCACCACCAAAATCCGGCAATACTTCCAAAAATACCGAGGAACAAAAGGGTTATCAAGGCCCTTGTCAATAATTTTGCTTTTGGCGAGGGTCGTTTAGGCAGGGATTTAATAATAAACTGATCTAACTCCTCTTTTTTTGGCTTTAACTTTATTTCAGGAACACCCGGTTGCCCAGGGGCCTCAATCTTTTCCAAGAATGACTCTCTTTCAGCCCCTTCTTTTTGCTGCATTTTCCGGAGCCGCTCTTTTAGTTCTTTTATTTTCGCCTCTTCGTCTTCTTCTTTTTTTAATCTTTCTTCTTCTAATCGTTTCTTCCTTTCTTCTCTTGAAAAAGAAGGCGGCAAAGGAACCGACGTTTCCTCTATCTTTTTCTCAGGGGGCTTGATTTCTTCGGGCTTGATCTCTCCGGGTTTGATCTCTTCTTTTGGCGTTTCTATGACTTTTCCTTTTGCTTTTTGTCTTTCGTCGGCCATAGTCATTTCTTCCTTTCTTCTTCTTTCCTCCTCCTCCTCTTCCTTAGCCATTCTCTTAATTGCTTCAGCCCCTTTTCTCTCTTCTGCTGTTCTTTGTTTTCCTTCTTCCGCCCTTCGCGTCTCTTCCGTCTTTTGCCCTTCTCCTTTCTTCTTTCCTTCTTCTTCCGCTTTTTGCCTTTGTTCTTCTTCTCTTAATCCTTCTTCTTTCTTTGCCTGTTTTTCTTTCAACAGCCCTTCTTGTTCTGGTTTTTCTATTCTTTCAGGTTTTTTAGCCGAGATCGAAACTGCCTGAGCAGTCGGAACGACTGGTTCCGGCAAGATTCCGAGCCCTATCTCTATTTCCACTAATCTTTGCTTTAGCCCCTCTTCTTTTATTAAAAAGTTTTGTTCTTGTCTCTCAATTTCTTCAAATCCTTTTTCTAATTGCAAGACCTTTTTTTCTGACTGCCATCTTTGTTTTTCAATCAATCTTCTTTTTTCCTCTTCTTGCCATCTTTTCTTTTCCCACTCTTTTTTTTCTTCAGACACCTCAATTGTTTTTTCTTTGCTTTCTATTTCCTTAATTTTTGCTTCAACGTCTGTTTCTTCTGCCAGGACTTGTTTTAGCTGTTCTTTAGCGTCTTCTATTTCTTTTTCAAGTTCTTGACGTTGTTTTACTAAAGGTTCTTTTTCTTGGGCTAAGGCCTTAATCTGACTTTCTATTTGTTGACGTTCTTTTTTCGTCTGTTTCTCTTTCTCTTGTTGGATAATTTCTTGTTCTTTTGTCTCGAGACCCACCTTTTTTTCTAATAGTCCTTGTTTCTTGAGCAAGACCTTTTCAATTTTTTGTTCAATTGCCCTTTTTTGTTCTTCTATCTCCCATTTTTGTTTTTCAATTGCTTTTATTTCGTCCTCTATTCTCCACCTTTTCTTTTCAATCTGCCTTTTTTTTCCTAAGTCCGAAACCGTCCGCTCTTCTTCTTCAAGCCCTCCTTTTTTTAATTCAAAATCAAGTTCTTTTTCAAAAATTTTTTCTAAGTCCTTTTCAACAGGAATTAACTCCTGCAAGAGTTTTTCTTTTTCTTGGTCAACAAGCCCTTCTTGCTGGGCTAAGGACTCCATAAGGGCTTTGAGCCGAACCTTTTCTCTTTTTAATCTTTGCCATTTTTCTCTTTCCAAGGCCTGTTTTCTCTTAATTTCCATTATTTTTTTAACCCTGGCTAACACCTTTTCCCTTCTTTTTCTTTCTTCTTCTTCCCTTCTTTTTCTTTCTTCCTCTTCTTTTTTCCTTCTTTCTTCCTCCGCCCTTCGCTTTTCCTCCTCTCTTTTTTTCTCTTCTTCCTTTTTTCGCGCTTCTTCCGCTTCCCTTCTCTTTCTCTCTTCCTCTATTCTTCTTTGTTTTTCCTGTTCAGCCATTCTCCTAATTGCTTCAACTTTTCTTTTCTCTTCCTCTTCCGCTTTTTTTCTTTCTTCCTCTTCTTTTTTCCTTCTTTCTTCCTCCGCCCTTCGCTTTTCCTCCTCTCTTTTTTTCTCTTCTTCCTTTTTTCGCGCTTCTTCCGCTTCTCTTCTCTTTCTTTCTTCCTCTTCTTTTCTTTTTCTTTCTTCCTCTTCCTTTCTTTTTCTTTCTTCCTCTTCTTCAACCATTCTCTTAATTGCTTCAATCCTTCTTTTTTCCTCTTCTTCCATTTTTTGTTTTTCTTGTTCCTTTCTTTTTTCTTCTTCTGCTTTTTGTCTTTCCTCTTCTCTTTGGCGTGCTTGTTCTACTTCAACCCTTTTTTCCTCTTCTTCTATTTTTTGTTTTTCTTCCTCCCTTTTTCTTTCCTCTTCTGTTTTTTGTTTTTGCTCTTCCTGTATTTTTCTTTTAATGGCTTCAACTCTTTTTTTCTCCTGTTCTGCTATTTCTGATTTTTTTTCCAATTTCTTTTTCTCCAGCATTTCTTTTGATCTTTGCTCTTTTGCTTCCCAGGCGGCTTCAAGTTTTTTCAGAAATTCTTTTTCTCTTTCCGAAAGTCCTAAATCAAACGTTCTTTCTAAGCCAACAGCTTTTTCTCCCAACTCTTTAATTTTGGCAATATCTCCGGCCATTGTCCTTATTGCCTGTTTTTTAAAAGTTTTTAATTCCTCCTGGGCCATTTATTTGAAGCACATAGGCACTCGCTTCGCTCGTGCGCTATTCCGTCCCCCACCTTTTGTCCGTACTCAAAGCTAAAAATAAAATTATTTTTTAATCTTCTTTCAATAAAAAACAAAAGGTGGGGGCGGGCTTAATCGGAAAATCTGAAAAATCTATGTCCTTCGGACTTGATTTTTCGGTCTCCGATATAATTAATTAAGCTAATTAAGTGATTAAGGAAATCTCTTAATTTTCCAACCCCTTGATCACTTTGCCTCTTTAAGGGAAAGATTAACCCTTCCCTGTTCGTCAATAGAAATTACTTTAACCGTGACCGTATCTCCTAATTTGACTATATCCTCTACCTTCCCAACCCTAAAAGGAGCAAGTTGGGAGATGTGGATTAGCCCGGTAACTCCTGGGAGAATTTCCACAAAGGCGCCAAATTCAAGAATTTTTTTCACCTTGCCTCGAAAGATCTCTCCGACCTTTGCTTCTCGGGTAATGTCTTTTATCCAATCAACCGTTTTTTTAACGGCTGTTTCTGATTCCGCAGTAATAAAAATTTTGCCTGTTTGCTCAATGTCAATAGAAGCGCCGGTTTCGGCAATAATTTTATTAATCATTTTTCCTCCAGGACCGACCACCTCTCTGATTTTTTCAGGATTAATCTCTAAGACAGTGATTCGGGGGGCAAGAGGAGAAAGTTCTGGCCGCGGACCCGAGAGCGTTTGCTCCATTTCTGCCAAGATTTCTTGTTTGGCTTTTTCCCCTTGCTTTAGAACTTGTTGGAAGATTTCATCAGTTATTCCTTTTATTTTAACATCCATTTGTAAGGCAGTAATCCCTGATTTTGTACCGGCTATTTTCAAGTCCATATCACCATAATGGTCTTCAGGTCCCTGGATATCAGTTAAAATTTTGTAGTCACCTTTTTCATTTTCCATCAAGCCCAGAGCAATACCAGCTACCGCTTTTTTAAGGGGCACGCCAGCATCCATTAAAGCTAAGCTGGAGCTGCAGACAGAAGCCATTGAGGTTGAACCGTTAGAGGAGAGAACTTCTGAGACCACTCTGATGGTATAGGGGAATTCTTCAAGACCCGGAATTAAAGGCAAAAGGGCTTTTTCCGCTAACATACCATGACCGATTTCCCGCCGGCCAGGACCACGGAGGAATTTTATTTCACCTGGCGCATAGGGTGGGAAATTATAATGATGCATAAACCTTTTCTCGCCAACAATTTCCATACCCTCTAATAATTGAACATCACCCGGCGCCCCTAAAGTTAAAATAGAAAGAGTTTTTGTTTGGCCCCGGCAAAAAAGGCCAGAACCATGGGTCCTCGGCAAAACCCCTGTCTGGCAATCAATCTTTCTTATTTCTGAAAGACCCCTGCCATCTGGTCTTTTCTCTTTTTCAATAATGTTTTTATGGATTAATCTATCAATTTCATTGTCAAAAAAGTCAAAGGCCAGAGTCCTTTTTTCTGCTTTCATCCCTTTTTCTTCTATAAAGACGGATAGTTCCTCTCTTAGTTTTTGAACCCCGGTTACTCTTTCCTCTTTTTTGGGCACAAAAAGAGCGACTTCTAATCTTTTTCCCAAGAAATCTCTAATTTCCTTTTTTAATTGGGGATCTTCGGCTGGAGGAATCAAAACAATCTTTTTCTTACCTATTTCTTTGACAATTTTTTCCTGAAAAAGAGAAATCTCTTTTAAGTGTCCTTTGGCTTTTTCAAAACCAGTTAAAATAAAGCCCTCCTCTACCTGCTCAAAGCTTCCCTCAATCATATTAAGCAAGGGTTCTTTTTTATCATTAAGAGGGCCGGCAAAAATTACATCTATATCGCTTTTTTCCCTTGTCTTATAATCAGGATTTAAGATGAATTCTTTTCCGATATTACCAACCCTTAGAGCGCTGACCGGTCCCTGCCAGGGAATATCAGAGATAGTCAACGCCAAGGAAGCGGCGATTAGACTTGGAATATCAGGATCATTTTGACCATCCCAGGAAAGAACAGTGACAATCACCTGGACTTCTTGTTTTAAGGCCTTAGGAAAGAGAGGCCTGATGGTTCTGTCTATTAGCCGAGCATTGCAAATAGCTTCGTCAGAGGGTCTTCCCTCCCTTCTAACATACCTAGCGCCCCGGATTTTGCCGGCCGCATAATATCTTTCTAAATACTCCACTGACAAAGGAAAAAAAGAAAGACCCTCTTTTTCTTGTTCTACTATCACACAGGTTGCCAAGACCGTGGTCTCGCCCAAACTTACTAAAACATTGCCATTGGCCTGTTCAGCCCAATCTTTGATTTCCACCTTTAAGGACGTCTCGCCAATTTTTAGAGTATAAGATTTGTTATTCATTTAATTAAAAATTTCTCCGGATTTTTCTCAATATCTAAAAACTCATCAGCTGATTCTCTAAGTTTTGCAGAAGTTGAACGGCCAAAGGCAATAACTTCTACTCGTTTGCCTTGATTCTTGAGATATTCTACTAAAGGAACAAAATCGCCATCACCCGAAGCCAAAACAATAACATCTATTGAGGTAGAAGTTCTGATGGCGTCAATAACAATACCGACATCCCAGTCTGCCTTTTTAAGTCCGCCGTAAAACTCTTGAAGGTCTCTAACTCTTGTTTCAATGCCTAATTTTACCAGGGCTTCAAAAAAGGGCTTTTCTTCCCGGCTCTTAGTTCTTACCACATAAGCAAAGCTGCGGATGAGCTTTCTCTTGGAAACAGCTGTTCTTAGAATTTCCCTAAAATTAACCTTTGCTTGGTAGAGATTTTTAGCTGAGTGGTAAAGGTTTTGGACGTCAATAAGAACTACTATTCTTTGGTCTTTGTGACTAATTTCTCCCATGTTAGAACTGCTTAATGAACGACTGCCGAAAGGCAGGAGTGAATTTAGCAGGTCTTACACCCAGCACTCAAGGCGTTGAGTGCTGGGTAACGATTTTCTAACGACCCAGCACTCAGTGCTCTGAGTGCCGGGTCGAGAAAATCAGTTAACTTCTTAAATCCAACGCCTTAACAAGCTTATTATATCTTCTAATATTTTCTTTTTTTAAGTATCTTAAAAGGTTTTTTCTCTTTGAAACCATTTTCAAGAGTCCTTCCTTAGAGTGAATATCTTTAGGGTGTTTTTTCAAATGCAAAAGCAATTGTTCTATCTCTTTTGAAAGCAAAGCCACCTGAACCTCTGACGAGCCAGTATCCTTTTTATGTAATTTGTATTTTTCGACGATTTTTTCTTTTTCTTTAGATATCAGCGACATATTTATTCCTTGGGGACGGTCTTAGGACTATCCCCAAAATCCCTGAACATTAGCACTCGAATACCCGGCTCATCTTTTCTTCTATCTCTTCTATACCATTTTAATCTTCTCTATCATTTTAACCTAAAAATAAAAAACAAGCAACTCTTTCCGTCCGTCAGCTATTTGAGACCTTCAGACAATATACCTTATACCTCATACCTCATGTTTATGGACCCGAGGAGATTCGAACTCCTGACCCCTGCAATGCGAATGCAGTGCTCTACCAGCTGAGCTACGGGCCCTCGGGGCACCCGGGCTTGAACCGGGAATCTCTGGCTCCCGAAGCCAGCGCGTTAACCAATTACGCTATGCCCCGCAACCTTTCACTTTTAACTTTGAATTTTATTATGTTACCCAGTATTTTTTCTTGGTCATCTCATCTCTTTTCATTTCCAGTTTTTCTCTTTCTTTTTTTGCTTGCCAGGCCAAGGAGTTTAGTCCTTTTTCGCTTAAGCCGCCTAATTTCTTAATTTCTTTTTCCAAAAGCTTTCGCTCGTTTTTCTTAGGGTCTTCTAAAACATAGTTCAGCAAAATGTCTAAAATCTGGCCTACCTTTGGTCCGGGCTTAATATCCAAAGCCCGCATTACGTCATTACCAGAAACCTTAAGCATTTTAACAGAGATCGGGTCGCTGGAGAGTTTTTCAATCAAATACTTTAAGTGTCTTAGTTTATAGGGTTCGGCTTTGGGCACGCCAGAGCCAATTCTGTCTGCTTGACGCACCTGAAGCAATTCTTCAATATTTTCTGGGCCCACCTTTCTTATTAAACGTCTTACCGAGGATTCGCCTACCTCATCAACATTATAATAAAAAAGGTGATATCTGACTAATTTAACTATTTTCTCAATATCTTTCCGAGAAAATCTTAAGCGGTGTAAAATTTGGGTAGTCATTTTGGCGCCGATAATCTCATGGTTATAAAAAGTGGCGCCAGGGCCCTCTCCTTGCTTGGCTTGAGGCTTTCCAAGATCATGCAATAAGGCAGCTAATCTGACATATTTATTAAAACCCTTTTCAGCCGCATATTTTAAGGAGAGAATAGAATGTTCGTAACAATCGTAAATATGGTGCTTGTTTTGAGTAACCTTATATCCTTCTTCTAATTCTGGAATAATATATTTTAATAAACCAAGTTCTCTTAAAAGCTCAATGCCTTCAGCCGCCCTCTCTGACATAATAATTTTTAAAAACTCATCTCTAATTCTTTCTTTAGAAATCGCCTGGAGCCAGAGCGCATTTTTTTTTATTGCCCCGGCTGTTTTTGGTTCAATTTGCCACTCTTTACCTAAAACCACAGCAAACCTTACCGCCCTGAGCATCCTCAAAGCATCTTCTGAAAATCGGTCTTGGGTATTGCCCACAGCCCGAATAATTTTGTCTTTTAAATCTTTCTGTCCTTCAAAGGGATCAATTAAAACGAATTTGGAATTTAGAATTTGGAATTTGGAATTTGTTTCAGATGCAACCCTTCGGGGAGTCCGCTTCGCGTCCAGCGGATTTCGGATTTCGGATTTTAAGCCAAGCGCAATGGCGTTGATGGTAAAATCTCTCCTCGCCAGGTCTTCTTCAATTGTCTTGGCAAATTTAATTTCATCGGGATGTCTTTTGTCTGTGTATTTGGCTTCTGAGCGATAAGTAGTAATTTCAATCTCTTTTAATTTCTGGATCTTGCTTCCAGTTTGAACTGTGACAGTGAAAAATTGATTACTATAAAAACTTTTTGGAAAGAGCTTTTGAATTTTTTCGGGTCGGGCTGAAGTAGCCACATCCCAATCTTCTGGTTTTACCCCTCTTAACAAATCTCTAACGCAGCCGCCCACAATATAGGCCTCATAGCCCGCTTGTTCCAGTCGTTTAATAACAAATTTTACTTGTTCAGGGATCTCCACATTTTTATATGTCTGGCGGTATTTGATACCGCCAGACAAAAACATAGTGAACAGAGACAGAGAAGCATCGTTCATTATTCACTGCTCACTGTCATCTTAGCCCATTATTTGCTTTTCTTCAATTTCATTGTAAAATTAAAAACAAAAAGAGATATTTCGTGTTCGAAGTGTTCGAAGCCGGGATCTGAACACAATCTGAACATTACTAAAATGAAGCTAAATGAACTCAAAGATAAAAGTGTTTTAATTTTAGGTTTGGGTCAGGAAGGCCAAGACACTTTTTCATTTTTGAGAAAAATTTTTTCAGAAAAAAAAATTGCTTTAGCAGATCAACTAAAATTTGAAAAATTGCCTAAAAATTTTCAGAAAATACTAAATAAAGACAAGAGAATCGGGCTGCATTTAGGCAAAAATTATCTCTACTCAATCAAAAAATATGACATTATTATAAAAACGCCTGGCATTCCTCCAAAGATCTTAAAACCCCATCTAAGGAAAGGGCAGATTGTTACTTCCCAAACTGAAATTTTCTTTGAGAATTATAGGGGCAAAATTATCGGAATTGCGGGAACCAAAGGGAAGAGTACTACTACCTCTCTAATTTACCAGGTCCTAAGAAAGAGCGGACTAAAAGCCCATTTAGTTGGAAATATCGGCAGACCGGTTTTGTCGTTTTTGCTTCATTCCATTAGGAATTTTAGGGACGAGGAATATTCGCAGGGCAAACATATCTCTAACGGAGTAAACGTTAAACCAAATGACATCTATGTTTACGAACTTTCCAGTTATCAGCTCCTTACTCTTAAAAAAAGCCCGGAAATTGCCGTTCTTCTTAACGCTTACCCCGATCATTTAGATTACCATAAAAACCTCAATGAATACTTAGAAGCCAACGCTAACATCGCTCGCTATCAAACAGAAAGAGATTTCTTAATTTATAATTCTCGGGATAAATTGGTAAAAGAAATTGCTCAAAAATCCAGAGCTAAAAAGATTCCCATCTCTACGAACTACGAATTTATTATTCACCCTGTTAGAAATCGGATATTTTCTAACGGGGCGGGTATCCGGGCAAAAGATAAAATTTCTCTAATTGGCAAGTTTAACTTCCAAAATATAATGGCGGCTATCGAGGTCGGGAAGATATTTGGTCTTCCTCCAAAAAGAATTGCCAAGGCAATAAAAGAATTTAAACCCTTGCCCCATCGATTAGAATTTGTTGGCGAATTTAAGGGAGTTAAATTTTATAACGATTCTTTGTCAGTGATTCCAGAAACAACAATTGGGGCAATTGAGGCCTTAGGCAAAGAGATAGAAACCATTATTTTGGGCGGCTTTGAAAGAAACTTAGATTTCAAAAAATTGGCTCAAAAGGTAGTAAAAAGTCAAATAAAAACAGTGATTTTGTTTCCAACCACTGGTCAGCGAATCTGGCAAGAAATTGAAAAAACAAAAAACAAAAAACTGCCTCAACCCTTTTTTATCAGCCCCATTAAAAGTAAGGTCTCTAAGCAAAACTATTCGGCAGAAAAAGTAATCTTTAATGAGGCAAGCAAAGCAAGCAATATGATGAAAGAAGCAGTTAAATTAACCTATAAAGTTACTCAAAAAGGGAAAATCTGCCTTTTGTCGCCATCTTCTGCCAGCTTCGGACTTTTCAAAAACTATAAACAAAGAGGGAATCTATTCAAAAAATGGGTAAAGTCCCTGGGCAATTAACCAGAGCACGACTGATCAGGGGTTTGATATCTAATTGTGACACTAATAAATGTCCAAATAATGTCCTTGTATCGGAAACTCTAAAATAGAAATAAACTAAAAACTACGAGATTGCGAAGCAATCGAAACTACTAAACTATTAAACTATGTTCAGATCCCGGCTTCGAACATCCAAGTGGGTACAAATTACCAAGTGGGTACAAATTACAAATGATTTACAAATATACAAATATTTGTATATTTGTACTTATTCGTAATTCGTACACTTTGTGTTCAGATTTCGGCTTCGAACATAAATATTAAAATCAAACAACCCCGGGAATTATTCTCTTGAACACTTTCTTTCTGTATTGTATGTAATTTTCACCAAAAGTTTTTAATAAATCCCTTTCTTCAAAAATAGTTAATATCCAGAGAAAAACAAAGACAATTGGAGCCATTAAAAGAGCGGGAAGGGCTTTAAATATAATGCACCAGCCAAGATAAGCAATAATCAGTCCTAAATATAAAGGGTGTCTGACAATCCCATATAATCCCCAAGTAACTAACTTTTTCGCCTCATCTATGCCAGAAGCTGTTTTAAAATAAAGGGCCTTTATGGCAAAAAACATTATTAAAATGCCTCCAACAAAAAGCAAAATCCCCAGTGGATAAGAAATGAAATTCGGCAAAGGCATTCTTAATTGATTGATAATTGGCAGCGGCAACAAAAGGGTTGCAATTAACAAACCGAAAACACCAATAAAGCCCAGGGCTCTAAAAAACATTCTCGGCTTTTTAATCAAAGAAAGCCCGTAAAGTAAAATACCCAAAACGGCAATTATAATCCAGAAAATCAGATTATTAAAAAATTGACCATCAAGAAAACCCTGCAAAGAAAGGGCTAAACTAGCCGACAGCATTGAAACAAAATCTCTTTCTTGAACCCTCTCTTCTATAGGAACAATAACTATTTCCTCTTCGGGTGGAACAATTTCTTCAGGAACCTCTTCTTCTATTTCTTCTATTTTTTCTATTTCTTCTGGTTCTTCTGGCGGTCCGACTATCTCTTCTGGAACCGGAATTTCTTCTTCAATTGGCCTCTCTTCTCTGGGCGAGACTATTTCTTCAGCCGGAATCAACCCCTCTTCTCTTACCCTTAAAGTAGTAAAGCTATATTCCACGCTTATTTTCTGAGGAGAAGCCCAACAAACCACTCGATAATAATAAGTTGTTCCGGGGTTAAGATTAACTAAGGTTATCTCGTGAGAAGTAGTTTTAGACCCTGGCGGTTCAGTAGAGAAATTATAACCATAATTTGGTGGATTCCCTAAAATGGGATGGGAAGCATCATCATAAATTACTCGACAAAAAGAAGGAATATCAGTGGTGTAAGAAATAGTAGCAGAATCAGAAGTTACAGTCGGGGGACTAGTAATAGTAATTGTCGTTACCGCTTCTGGAATAGGAGGAACATAGCCCCATCTTACTATTACTGGAGCAACAACTATGTATTCCTGCCTTTCAAAAGTTCCTTTCATAGAAAGGGCAAAGGAATATCGCCCCGGGCAAAGAGCTGGATGAGTTTCTATTCCAATCTTTAGCGCTGTTCTGCCTTCGGGAATATTAAAATTAGAAACCATTGCTTTTCCCTGCTTCCAGCCGGAAAAAGCAAGTCGGTTGCCATTAGCAACAGAAAATCGGGCTTGGATTCCCTGTCCGCTAAAAGGACCATCTCCGCAAATACCTTGATACCCAATTTCTAAAATCGCCTTTCCGTCAAGAACTCTGCCAGTATTATTAGTTAATACAAGTTCACCAACACAACTACTGCCAGCATATTGAATGTTGCACTCTTTGCTTGTTTCTAAAACAAGCTGGTTGTTCTGGGCTTGAGCTAAACCAACGCCAAAACAAGTTCCGGCAATAAAAATTGAGAATAAAACTAATAATTTTTTTGCTCTTTTATTCATAATCAGAGGCAAGCCCACTTCGAAGAGATGAGCTTGCCTCTGATGGTCATTACAAGGAAAACGACCATCAGATTTCTTCTACAGACTGTACTGGTGGGTAGCGTAACTCGCTAAGTCGTCAACAAACTGTGCATAAATCCCGTAAACTCCTGGAGCGATAGCTTGATGCGGTGTTACTGTTAATACAGTCCATCTGGTCGCGCCTGCTAGTATTGGAGATCGGACAGCTATACCATCTCTATTCCAATCATAGAAAAGAACCAATCTTTTTGAGTTTCCAGTCCAAGCTGATAACAGATGCAATGTTCCGTCTCCGCCAACAATATATAGAAAATCAGTTATGTTAAGTGGGGGAGCGCCTTCAGTTTCAAGCATTACTTTCGTAAGCTCCCCGCCAGTGAAATTTTTTCCTTCTGGCGCTACAACTACTATTACTGGATAACCGTCAATAGGATTGTTGGCGTTATTCTTAGCTACTGTCGTAAAGGTAAAATGACTCCCTCCGGTAGTGGTTATGTTTATTGAGTTAGTTCCTGTCTCCCAGGCACCATCTCTACCCAAATTTATCTTCATTTCTACTGGCGAAGTCACAGTGGTTATGGTTCCAACATAATTACTCAAAAAATTTACCAACGCTGCGCTGGCGAATCCGACTACTCCAGCTACTAATACTCCAACCACCAGAATCAGAATGAGTTTTGCTTTAGGCAAACTGAATAGTTTTTCCATTATCTTGTTCATACTTTGTTCTTGCTTTATTTATTATTTTCTCTGCCATTCTTGCCCGCCTAAGTTTTTTATAAATTTGGGCGGGTTTCATCGTCCGATTAATCTTTCGATTTGGCTCACCCAAATTTCTTGGAAATTTCGGCGAGCAAGCAGAGAACTCGGACAACGCGACCTTTGTAATTTTTGTGAGCCAAACAAAAAGAAGCTCACGCTTTAATCCTCAAAAATCCAAAAACTAAAGCCTGAGCTCCAAAATAAGGAATAATTATTTATCCACAGATAACAGGGATAGGACACAATTTACCACTTAGTTCCTCCTCTAAGTAAATTAGATTTTCTATATTTTAGTTTACTCAACCAAAGAGATTTGTCAAGTGTCGTATTTTTCTTAAGAGAAACTTTTTTTGAACACCCAGACTAGGGAGGAAATGGTTGCTAGTTGAGTGTTCAAAGATAACTTCCCTTGTTTTTGTTAAAAATTGAATTTTGGCAACAAATTTTGCAACAAAAAAATACAGCCAAAGCTGTGTCAAAATTTAATTAACAAAAAAACTGCCCCTCTTTTATCCTCTTCATTTCGGTTTTGCCTGCTAAATTCTCTCTTCATTATCTGATTTTTTTCCTCCTCAACTGGCCTCTTTGCCAGTCCTAGCCCTCCTTTAGTTTCTCCTTATTATTGCTTGTTAATGGAAAAACGCAGACATTATGTCGTATTATGTCACATTTACAATACCTTTTTATTTTAGAGAAAGAAAAAAATGTGTCAAGAGGAATTTTCCACAGCGTCACATTTTTTTAGTCCATCTTTGTCACATTCTATATCTGGCAGTATTTGATACCGCCAATACGCAATAATACTGACAAGTCAAATAAATTAGCATGACACGAAAAAAGCGGGGTTAAGCCCGCTTTAATGTTCAGATCCCGGCTTCATTAGATTCACTGAAGAAGATGCTTTTTTATTTCGTCCACAATTTTCTTGGGCGTATATTGGGTCTTAATAAGATACTTCTTAGCCCCTAATCCAAGAACCTCTTTTTTTACTCCGGGCTCGTCATAATTGGAAAAAGCCAAAATAGGGATGCCCAAGGCCTCTTTTATCTTTTTTAATTGTCTGAGAAAGCAAGCTCCGTTTTCCCGGGGCAATAAAATGTCAAGCAAAATTAAATCTATCTTTTCTTTCTTCAAAATCTCCAGCCCCTCCTCTGAAGTAAAAGCCAAAATGGTCTCTATTCCTTCTGCTTCAAACTTTTCCTTGTACATTTCTGCAAGCATTTTTTCGTCCTCAACTAATAAAATCTTGGGCATATGTATTAGAGCGACTTGATACCCAGCACTCAGAGCACTGAGTGCTGGGTATCTTAGTCGGTCTTACACCCAGCACTCAAGGCGTTGAGTGCTGGGTAACGGTTTTCTAACGACCCAGCACTCAAGGCGTTGAGTGCTGGGTCGAGAAAATTAGTTATTCCATTGTTACTCTTAATATCTCCTCAATACTAGTAATTCCCTGGGCCGCTTTCAAAAATCCATGCTCAAGCATTGTCATCATACCTTCTTTTCGCGCCCTTCCTTGAATTTGGGCCACCCTTTCCCTTTTGACGATTAATTCCTTGATGGTCTCTGTAACCGGCAAAACCTCAAAAATGCCGCTTCTCCCCTTATAGCCATCAGGACAAGTCCTTGAGGGCTGGGGCTTATAGAAATTAATATCTTGAAGACCGGTAATTTCCCGCTCTTTTTCTTTTAGAAACGGTAATTCTTTCTTAAAAATCTCCAAAATTTCTTTGAGGTTATAAGCTTCTCTCAGACCTTCAACCTCTTTTTTTGAAAGGCGATATTCCTGCTTTTCTTCGCAAAGCCGCCTAACTAAACGTTGAGCCAAAATAACATTTAAGGTAGAAGCCAAAAGAAAGGGTTCAACCCCCATATCAATCAAACGAGGAATAGCCCCGGCCGCTGAGTTCGTGTGCAAAGTAGAGAGAACTAGGTGCCCGGTTAGGGCAGCATTAATGGCTAAAGAAGCTGTTTCTGAGTCCCGGATTTCACCAACCATAATGATGTCTGGGTCCTGCCTTACCAGGGCTCTTAGTCCTGAGGCAAAACTAAGGCCGATTTTAGGATGAACCTGGGTTTGATTAATTTTAGGCATTTGATACTCAATTGGATCTTCAATGGTTGAGATATTAACGCCCGGGTCATTTAAAATCTCCATCATTGTATACAAGGAAGTGGTCTTGCCAGAACCAGTAGGTCCGGTTACTAAAATCATTCCCACCGGCTTTCTTAAATTTTCCTGGATGCTCTCTAGCGCTCTTCCTCTCAGCCCCAATTCTTCTAAAGAAAGGGTTTTAGTTGTTTCTGGTAAAAGCCGCATAACAATCTTCTCGCCTCCTAAAACCGGTAAAACAGAAACCCTTACTGAGTATTTATAGTCCTCTGATTCTATCTTAAAACGTCCATCTTGAGGTAGGCGGTGTTCATCTAGTTTGAGCTCAGCCAAGACCTTGATTCTGGCAACAATGCCTGAACTTGCCTGGCTCGGCAAAATCATTGCCTCTCGCAAGATGCCATCAATCCGATAGCGCACCAAAACCTCTTTTTCCGTGGGTTCTATATGAATATCAGAAGACCTTTGCAAAATGGCGTGTTTAATAAGGGTATCAACAATGCGAATAACGGGTAGCTCTCCCGCCGCTTTTTTTAGTTCTTCTTTTCCCCTGATTTCTGCTTCAGGCCTTACTACTTTTATGTCCCCGGCATCTTTTTTAATGAGTTCGCCAAACTCTGCTTTTAAGGTTTTTTGGTATTGCTGTAAAATATTTTTTATTGAGGCCTCGGTAGTCAAGCGGGGAAGAATTTTGAGATTCGCCCTCTTTTTAATAAACTCAATCATTCTTAAATCATCAGGGCTTAACATTGCTACTTCTAAATCGTTGCCCGTTTTTTTAAAGGCAACAATATTATGAGTTCTGGCAATTGGTTCCGGGATAATTTTCAAGACATCAGGAGAAATTTTTTCTTTTTCTAAATTAACAAAAGGAATACCCAAAATATAGGCCTTGAGTTTGGTTAATTCTTCTTGGGAAATAAATCCTTCTGAGACCAAGATATCATCAACTTTTCGGCCCTTTTTTTGACTTGTTTTTTGAACCAACTCAAACTGAGCCTTGGTGACCAGGCCAACATCCAAAAGAAAGGCCTTTAGTTGTTGGGGTTCAACCCGCATAGTTCGCTTCGCTCAAATGCAAAATGCAAAAATCAAAAATCAAAATGTAATGTAAAATGCAAAATTTGAATGAAACTCATTGAAATTTGTTGAAATTAGTTCGCTTCGCTCACGAAATTCATTGCAATTAATTTCTATTAATTTCGCGCGAAGCGCTAATTTCTATTAATTTTTAATTTCATTTTGCATTTTGATATTTGATTTTTTATTTCAAAGATAAGGCTTGCCTGATTTTCTCTGCCACTTCCTCCAAGGAATAGCTTGCCTTGACTAAATAAGTCGTCGCCCCCAAAGACAAGGCCTTATCAATATCTTCCATACTTTCAAGATTAGTTAGGACAATCACTGGTATTTCTTTTGTCTCGTTTGTTTCTTTTAATGTTTTTAATACCTCAAAACCACCCATCTTAGGCAAAATTAAGTCCAGCAGGATTAAATCAGGATTTTTTGCTTTAGCCAATTTTAAGCCGTCTTCGCCGTTTAGGGCAGAGATTACTTCGAAACCCTGTTCTCTAAGGAAATCACCGAGGGTTTTTTGTAAGGCGCTTTCGTCTTCAATAAAGAGAATTGTTTTCATATAACCCGATGCTAATACGCTAAATCCGATGCTAATACGCTAATTGATGCGAATGACGCTAATAACCCGATGCTAATACGCTAATTGATGCGAATGACGCTAATAAAATTCGCGACATTCGCATGTCATTCGCGTATTGGCGTCGCTTTATGCCTGTGTCTATTCGTTAAGGCATTCGCATACTGTCATTCGCGTATTGGCGTCGCTTTATGCCTGTGTCTATTCGTTAAGGCATTCGCATACTGTCATTCGCGTATTGGCGTCGCTTTATGCCTGTGCCTATTCGTTAAGGCATTCGCATACTATTATTCGCGACATTCGCATGTCATTCGCGTATTGGCGTCGCTTTATGCGTGTGTCTATTCGTTAAGGCATTCGCATACTGACATTCGCGTATTGGCGTCGCTTTAATTATTTTATTGGTAAACTGAACCAAAATGTCGACCCTTTATTTTCTTGGGACTGAAAGCCAATCTTGCCTCCGGCTTTTTCAATAACTGATTTGGCAATAAAAAGACCTAAGCCAGAGCCCTGCGTCTGTAATTTTTTAGCATTTCCGGCCCTAAAGAACTTTTTGAAAACATACTTCTGGCTGGCCTGAGGAATACCTATGCCGGTATCTTTTATTTGGCAGAGAATTTTTATACCCTGCCTACTAAGAACAACCTTAATCTCTCCTCCTTCTTTTGTATATTGAATGGCATTAGTTAAAAGATTTTCTATTACCCGTTTTATTTGCTGGGGATCAGACCAGGCCGAGGGAAAATTTTTGGGGACCGTCAATCCTATTCTTACGTTATGGGCTTGGACTAAGGGGATAAAATCTTTTATTATTTCTTTGACCACTTCAGGCAAAGAAAACCATTCCTTTTTGAAAGGTAAACGACCTTCTTCAATTCTTAAAACAATTAACAAATCAGAGACCAGTTCTGTCATCCTGGCGCTATTTTCTCTTAAAATTTCTAAATATTCAAATTGTCCTTCCTGGGATTTTTTCTGATTTCTGGAAAAAGCATCAATAGTCCATCTAATATTGGTAAGGGGGGCGCGGAGTTGATGAGAGACAATGTTAATAAAATCTGCTCTCATCTGAGCAACTTCAGCCAATCTTTCAAAGCCCTGAGTGATAATGTAATTTAAAACAAGCAAAAAAGTGGCGAGTAAAATTACGATAACAGCTGTTACCAAAGGGTCGGCAACGAGCTTCGTGCTAATAAAATGGGCTAAAAGCATAGAAATAATGATAATTATTCCGAGCACTAAAAAAACGAACTGGGGGCACTGCCGGAGAGGAAGATGGTGTTTTTTGCACTGGCTAAAAGGGTTAAGTTGATTAAAATTAATTCGCAAATTCATTGTTTTATATTATTTGAATTTTAAGATTAAGACAACCCGCGACTCACCTGGTTAGGTCAATCCGCTATGAATTTAGGACCTCTGAAAATTTTCTGGCTTGAGACCCGGGCTCTTTATCTGAAATGGGTCCCTACCTTCCCTTATCTCTATCTCTCTTTCCTGTAATTGTTGATAATAATCTATTACTTCGGAAAAACCCTGCTCATTAAACTGAAGGGGTTTTTCTGAAATTATTGGTTCTGGCTTAACGCCTAAAACTACGGACCGATGAAAAACAAAGAACGCGGTAATCAAACCCAAAAACAAAAAGAAAAGAGCCGCTAAAAAATACTTTTCGGCCAACAAGGTAACTATTTTCTTCACCCCGCCTTCAACTCCTTTAAGAATAAATTTTGCTTTATTGAGATCTAGCGTAAACATTAATGGAAAGAGAAAACTCTATTTTTGTATCCTCATTAAAGACCTGTTCTCCCGGTCTTTTTTCTTTTCGTACATCTAATGTTTCAATGTCAACAAGGAAAGGGATTTCTTCTAATCGTGCCAAAAAATTATAAAAACCCAGGAAAGAACCTTTGCCTCTTAAGAAGAATCGTAGGACTCTAATCCCTTTTTCTCCCTGAGGTAAAGGCGAAATTTCCAAAGTAATTTCTGCCTCCCTTGCCGCTTCCTCTAAAAAAACGATAAAAGCAATAGGCACTTCTGGTTCAGCAAAAAAATCTTTTATTTTCTGAACGTTTTCTTGGTTTTGATATCTATCTTTGAAATTCTGAATGTTTTGATTTTCTGCCGTTAAAAGTAATAGTTCGTTTTGTTCTCGTCTAATACTTGCGGCATGGCTCTGAATACTTGTAATCAAGGGCAAAACAATCAAAAAAATAATGAGCAAAAAAGATATTGTCCAGAAAGAGATTATTATTAAATATTTTTTCTTCAACAAATCCATTTTTAAGTCATTTAGAAGTTAAAAGAGCGATGAGTCCCTTTTTTAGGCAAGCGGCTGCTTGCTCTGGTCCTTAAGGCATAGAATTTTTTCTCCATTTTTGTATCGGAAACTGAATATTTTAATCTGTTCTTCACTGTTCTTTCAACCCTTCACCCCAAACGTTAATAACGCGATAATAACTATACAGCGGCCGCTGTATAGTTATTATATCATATTCCCTTTGTTTATTCTTGTTCTCCATTTTTTAAGGCAGTTCACTTAGAAAGGGTTATGTTAACAAAAAAATCAATTTCTTTTTCTTTAACCCAATTTAGGGGAGGAAAAAAGGCCTCTTGAAAAAACGGCTCGGCTGCAATATTGTTTCTAAACAAAACAAGGTCTTCCCGGGTCTCGGCAAAGCCGGTTAGAGTGAGAGAGGAAGCATCTTTCTGAAAAGAAATGGATTTTAAGCTAAGACCAGGGGGCAAGGCGAGGACAATCTTTTCAAGAGTCCCGGTTAAGTACCGCCTCTGCTGGTAAAAAGAAGAGATTAAAGCGATGTCCTTGTTGAGTTCAAGAATTTCCATTTTTGCTGCCTGGCTTTCTTTGATAGCAAGCCCCTGCCTAATAATATTAGTCAGGGCTTGTTGGTAGACATTTTGGCCGGAAACGTGAAAATTAACTACTAAGAGTCCGGAAATCAAGCTAATAAAGAAAAGAAGAATGAGAAAACCAAGGATAGAGATAAATCGCTGATTCTGTCTTACTTGCCATTCCTTTTTTTCCCGGGGAGGAAGTAAATTTATCATGTGTTAGAGCGACTTAATGAACGACTGCCGTAGGCAGGAGTGAATTTAGTCGGTCTTACACCCAGCACTCAAGGCGTTGAGTGCTGGGTTAGCCAGAACTTTTTATACCTCTCAGCGCCAGGCCAATAGCAGTTGTATATCTTAAAGACGTCTCAAATGATAATTCTGGTGTTTCTTTTAAGGCCGGCGGTAGAATATTAATCCAAGGATTAGCCATTTTAACTGGCATTTTCAGTTGTTCCTCTAAAAATTCAACTAAACCTTTAAGATTAGCTCCTCCCCCGGAAAGTAAAACTTTTTCTATTCCCTGATACTCGGGGAGTAGGTCCTTATGAAGGCCTCGGCTGAGATAATAATCAAGATGGATTTTAATTTGCTCTGTCAAGTCAGTGAGCAATGGAATTAATGCTTCAAAGATTTCTTTTCCCCGACTCACCCTTTTTTGAAACTCAATACCGTTTTTCTTAATTGCCATCAGTTTTATTTTCTTAATGCCGGTAAGGCCATAACGTTTTTTTAGTTTTTCTGCCTTTGGAAAAGGGATTTTTAAGTTTTTGCTAATTTTTTCTGTAAAAAGCTCTGAAGAAATTGGGATTGAGCTGGTAAAGTTTATCGTTTGGCCTGAAAAAATAATAAAATTAGTTCTGTCGGCCCCGATATCTATTATCAGGACCGGCTTTTTGTTTATGTCTTGATTTATTACCGCTCTGGCAATGGCTAAAGATTCTATTTCTAAAATCCAGGGGATTAAGCCCGCTGTTTTTAAAGCCAAAACATAAGAATCAACTATGGCCTTGGGCAGGGCGGCAATTAAAACAGCCATGTTTTTTGTTTCATTATGAAAACAGGGGATTATCTGGAAGTCCAAATAAGTATCTTTAGCAGGCATAGGAATATAATTTTCTGCTTCAAAAAACACGGCTTCTTTGGCTTCTTCCTGAGTCATTTTGGGCAATTGGATAACTTGTAAAAACGCCTTTTCTTCGGGTAGGGAGCAAACCACATATTTTGTTCTAATTTTCTTTCCCTGGGCTTTATTTCTCGCCATCCTAAAGACCGAAGAAAGGGCCTTAATGTCTTTGATTTCCCCTTTTTCAATAACGCCCTTTTTTAGTTTTTGTTCACCAAAAGAAGCGACCCTTATCCTTCCTCTTTTCTTTTCCAATTTAATAATTTTCAGAGATAAGTTAGAAATGTCTAATCCAAAGGCCTCTGGTTTTAGAATGTGTAAATCAAGCATTGTTATTTCAGGGTAGCAATTTTAAAACTTCGATTATTGGTCTCAATCCGATTTTAACCAGTTTTCTTAAATTTTCATCTCGGGAAACGAAATCAGCTAAGAAAGGGCTGAATCGTTCATATTGCTTAACAACCAATAGTCCGAATTGATTGGTCAAAAGGTATTTATCTCTGAGTTGACGCAAGATTTCTATTTCTGAAGCTAAGGGAGACCCAAAAGCGGCAGTAGCAACAAAACATCCCCTTCTTGGTCTGGCCCTTACTTCAAAAGTGTCAGCGTCAGAAGAGGCCAAATAAAAACCATCGCCTCCAAACTCAGACCTTAAAGTGTGGGTGCCAGGACTTAACCCAAGCTCCATTTTCGCCGTTGCCTCTCCTGCCTTATTAGTAATAGTCCTTTCTTCAAGAGGGCCCAATCTAAAAACAATAACTTTTCCGCCTAAATCACCGATAGAGGCATCTATTTCAGAAAGTTTAGCGCTTAGAGTAATAATGTCATCTTGAGTACCAGAAAGCGGCCCAGTATAAACAAGAGTAGTATCTTCTTTCAAAATCTTAAAAGAAGCAGAAGCAGATGAGCCGTGGAATGCCTCATCCCCGGCAAAAACAGATAAAATAGTATAATCTTTAGCGATTTGATTCAGACGAAGGAAGGCGCTGGCTATTCCATTAACATCAGTAATAGCGGTGGTCTTTTGTTCTTCCAAAATAAACTCTATTTTTTTGCCAGCTACTGCCTTTCCAGTTTCCTTTTTTGAGAGAAATGCCTTTAATTCTACTGAATCAGAATACTGACCCGAAGTTGCCCCTTGATAGACGAGGGCAGTGGTCAATCTTGGAAGGATTATTTCCGGGGGAAGAAGATACCAAGCAAAAATTAACAACGGCGCAATAATTATTCCAATAGCTGTTAGTAAAACAATAACAAATTTTTTCTTTATCTTTAACATAGAATGTTGATGTTCAGATCCCGGCTTCGAACATCCAGGTGGGTA
>CAZUDS010000001.1:0-26571 GCA_964619425.1 uncultured Candidatus Saccharibacteria bacterium | reverse complement strand
CGAAACTTTAAACAAATTCCAAGCACCAAATACCAAATTCCAAATAATATTCAATAACCAAATTCCAATGACCGAAATTTTGAAACAAGAAATTCCAAGCACCAAGCACCAAATACCAAATAATATTCAATAACCAAATTCCAATGACCGAAACAACGAGAAATAAATACGATTTAGAAGAAAGAACCTACCAATTTGCAAAGAAAGTTGCTCTTTTCTGCAAGAAATTGTCTAGAACTATTAGTAACATTGAATATGTGAGGCAAGTAATTAGATCATCGGGTTCAGTGGGAGCGAATTACATCGAAGCTAACGAGTCATTTAGCAAAAAGGACTTTAGAATGAGAATAAAAATATGTAGGAAAGAAGCAAAAGAATCGGTTCATTGGTTGAGACTAATAATTGAGACCGATGAGGAGAAATTCAAAAAAGAAGGCGAAGAACTTCTAAAAGAGGCAATAGAATTAAAAAAGATATTTTCTTCAATAATAGAAAAATCTAAATAAGTTTTGGTCATTTGGTCATTGAATATTGAAATTTATTTGGAATTTGGTGCTTGGAATTTGGAATTTAAAAAGTTGAACATGCGACACCCAAAGTATTTTTAGATGACCCAACAATACCATTTCACTTACATTTTAGATGACTTAATGCGTCAATCTATCAAATATCTGACCAAAGCAGTTATAATAGTTAAATGGTTTGACACGTTATGACCGAAACAGCTACAATAGAAAAGGAAGGCGCCAGGCAGGAGCATATTAGCGGCATTAACGCTTTATGGAGCCCGGAAGGAGTACTTATGATGACGACAGCTGTTTCTGTTGATGTGGCAGAATTTTTCTTTGACTTGATTCCAGTAGTTGGTCTAGCAATTTCATTTGTCATTGACATCTTCGCTCTTCTGTTTTTTGGCGCTTGGATGCTTTTTAGATCTGGGGCCGTAAGGGTTCCAGCCAAAACAGGAAAGAGGTTGGTTGGGGCGATGAAGTGGGCAAAAAAAATGAGATGGCTCAGACCGCTTCTTGTTATTTTTGAGTTTATTCCTGTTCTTGTTTTTGAAAGTTTTACCTGGTGGACAATATTAATTTATTTAGAATTAAAACACTCATCATGAAAAAACTAATCCCTTTACTCTTAATGATTTTATTCCTGTTTTTGCCGGCTTTTATCTTTGGTCGCGAATTAGAGATAGAATGGCCGGACATTCCGGGAGTCGTCACTCCTGGGATAGGCGTTTCTCTTGAAGAACTTGCTGTCTATATTTATCATTTCTTTTTATTTGTCGGCGCCCTTATAGCCCTGGCCATGCTAATCTATGCCGGCTTTCTGTATCTCACCTCGTTTGGCAACCCTAAAATAATGTCAGAGGCAAGGCAAAGAATGATTTCTTGTTTTTTGGGTCTTTTGCTCTTGTTCTCTTCCTATATTATTCTCAGAACCATTGACCCTAAACTTACTGTTCCCGGGGTTGAGTTAAGAGAAGAAGCGCCGGAACTCCCTCCAATAATTAGAGTTGAAATTGAGCCAGTAATGCCAAAGTCCTATACTCAACTGACCACTTTTGAACAAAACACTGATAACACAATTAATTTCTTAAGGGAAAAAATCTTTGAATTTGAGGCGCTTGACTTGCCTGGAAGAATCCGGGCGACATTAGGATTGCTTGAAACCTTAGAGCAACCGGGGCGACAAGGACACCAAGATGACACACCACCGCCTCCAGGAGAACCAGACCAACCAAGGATTCTAGGCCCTCATCAAGCAATAGATTGCTCTGATGCCAGCACAGTCTGTAGGCGACCAGTCGACATAAGATGTAACCCTTGCCCTGGTGGTACTCCAACACCAGTATCCTGCCGCTGGCCTACTGTCCCGGCCATTGTTTTAGAAACGGACTTCAACACCCAAACACCTCTGCCTGGACTTGAGCAAATAATAGCCGAAACAGTCGCCTCAGAACAAGCCAAAAAATTAATACGAGACCTGAGAATTTTAAGTAATTGCTTGTTAGAAGGAGGCAAAGATGTTTTAATTAATAGCCAGGCAGAGCAAAAAGATTTTTTGGACCATTTTAATATAGGTAATAGAAATCCGTTATATTTTTATTGTTTTGGCGACTAAAATCCTTTAATTACAAAATACAATAATCAGCGATAATCAGCACCTATATCAGCGTAAATCAGCGGAAACCTTGTATTGAATTAAGAGCGTGAACAGCTGTAATAGTCCTCGTAATTTCTATTTCGTCATTCAAAGTAAAATGAATAAATTCTGGAAAAAAAATCTTTTCCTCTTTTTAGTCCTGACCATTTTCCTTTGTCTGCTATTTTTTGTCTGGCCCAAAAAACAGGTCTCTTCTCTGGTTGATACAATTGGTGAATGTCAGCCAGTCCTGGCTCTAGGTCAAATTCCCAAGCGGGCCTTGGAAATCCAAAATGAAATGATTCAACTTTTAGCAAAGGCCGAGGAGGACTTTTCCGAAATAAACAAAATAACTGTTCAAATATCTCAGATATTAAGCCGAGAACGCGGGATGCAATTTTATAAGAGAGTTAATGGAGAATTAATACTAACAGGTAACATAGATGGCAGAGGAATGGATTCTGAATGCGACTGCGGCAAGGGTGGTTGTGGCGGGCCTTGTTCCGGCGGACTTACAGATTACCAAAAACGGGAAATTGCCAGACTTTATGAAAAAGCCAGAAACTTAGAAGAAGAAGTCAAAGAAACCAGACGCATTCTTTTAGAAGAATTATCGCCTGAATTAGACCAACTAAAAGATAAACTCAATAACACAGGAACTAAATTGGCGCAAAGAGACCTTGAAAGAACCTTGCTTTTTAATTGCTTTCATGCTCAGAGCATCGGCTTAAGGACAGAACAAGGACAACTTATTGAATGTCAAAAAAGCGGTTTGGACTATTATATTTGCCCGATTTTGTAGGTAGAGGGTGGAAGGTAGCTCTACATCTTACAACCCACGACATACAAAAAAACATGAATTATCAAAAATTAGTCAAAATTCTTTTTCTTGTTTTTCTCTTTTTTCCCGTCTGCTTTTCCATTGTCTCGGCTCAAGAAATAGAACTCCCGGCTCTGCCAGGAATTGAAGCGCCGGCTAGAGAAATTCCTGACCTGCTCCGTTATTTTTACCAAATCCTTTTGGTCTTAGGAGTTATTTTGTCTCTCGGTTTGCTCATTTATGCCGGCTTCTTATATCTTGTTTCGTTTGGCAATCCTAAATTAATGTCAGAAGCAAGGCAAAGAGTGATTTCTTGCTTTTTGGGTCTTTTGCTCTTGTTCTCTTCCTATGTTATCTTAAGCACTATTGACCCAAAATTAGTAATTTGGGAAATTGAAATTTTGCCAGTCCGGCCCTTAGAAAGGCCTGAATTAGTTGACCCTGGCCTGGTAGCGCCAAGGAAAATAGGCCTAACCCATATTCCTATTGAAAGAACTTTTAAGGCAATCCATGATTTAGAAAAACAAAGTTTAGCAATTGCTAAGAAAATGAATGATTTAATAACCGGACCCCATAACATAGCCAATACAGCTAAAGGACTCAGAACGGCTGCTCAGGGATGTAATTGTGGGAGTTTTAGGAGCGACTGTAGGGTTGGATGTCCTACATGCTGTGCTATTTGTCCTCCTAAGCAGGATAACAGAGGCTGCCTCCCCCAAATTCGTAGCAGCGCGACAAAATTAGCCGAGCAACTTCTGCCTGATTTAGAAAAGGAAATTTTGCTTTTAGAAGAAAAAATTAAACTTCTAACCAAAGTTCAAATTGAATTTGACAATTACCGAAGACAAATAAGTCATTGCCGGACAAGAATGACCGCTCATCTCTGGATTTGCGCTGAAGCAAGGCATTTAGGTTTTTTAGCCGAATGCTCAGAACTGGACTTTTATTGTCATTATTTCTAATCTTGAACTACGAAATTATAATTATCAACGATAATCAACGTTTATATCAGCGCAAATTCACGTAAAAACCAATAGAAGCAGATAAAACGCTGATCAAAACGCAGATTTGCGCGGAAAAACTATTAAAAAAATGACTAAAATTTATCTTAAAAAAATACTATTTTTAATAATGGTTATTGGCCTTCTAAGTTCAGCCCTTTTCTCTGCCTTAAATCAGGCAAGGGCTATTGTTAATGGAATGCCGCCTGAAGTTAGAGAAGGATTAGAGGTAAAGCCGAGAGAATATGTTTGCGATAAAATTCCTTATGGCGAACATTTGATTAAAACAAAAATGCATCTTGAAGAGTTTTTGCCTTTGATAATAGAGTTAAAACAATTAGCCAAAGAAATCCTAAAAAGAAGCCATAAATTAACTCTTCTTAGTCAGGACTGCAAAAGTTCAAATTGCGATGGCCAGTGTATATGTGTTTTCCCAATATGTGTGGTGCTCCCCTGTAAACTTGGTTCATATCCTGTTTGTTATCATTTATCAAGAATCATAGAGGAACACAATAAACTTGTTGAAGCAAAACGTAGCTTTCAAAGGGTCTATAAAAAACTTTTAGAATTAGAGCCCGCTCTTGACGACCTGCTAAAAGAAAATATTAAAATTGCCAATAGTTTTGCTGTTTTTTATGAACAAAGAGAGACAACTTCTTTATATGATTGTTTTCGGCTAATGGATATGAGAATCCCAACTGCCAGAATTCCTGATTGTCCCTGGGATGGCAATGATTATTTTCACTGTAAATAAGTAGAATGGGGGGTAGAGGGTAGAGGGTGGAGGGTAGTTCTACAACCTACAACCTACAACCTACAACCTACAACTTAAAAATGGACTATCAAAAATTAGTCAAAATTCTTTTTCTTGTTTTTCTCTTTTTTCTCGCCTGTTTTCCCTTTGCTTCAGTCCGGGCCGAGCTTCAGCTTAGATATCCTGAGCTGAATCTGCCTGGTTTTAGAATACCGCTCAGAATTACTCATGATATGGGACTGGGTGGTTTGGCTCTCTATATTTATTATTTTATTGTTATTATTGGCGGAATTATTGCTTTTTGCGCTCTGATTTATGGGGGCATCCGTTTTCTTATCTCTTTGGGCAGTCCAACCGCCAAGTCAGAAGCCAAAAAACAAATTATTGCTGCTTTTTTGGGCTTAGCCCTGCTCCTCGGTTCCTGGGTAATTTTACATACCATTGACCCTGGATTAGTTGTTATTCATATGCCTAAGCCCATAGAACCAGTACTGCCCGGCGGGGAGCCAGCTTCTTTTAGAGATGGAATAGCTTTAATTCCCGTCCATTTGCATTATAAATTTTTAATAGAGGAAAGAAAAAGCGGAGAAGGAATAAGTAGAGTGCCTGGAATAATTAGAATACCTTCTGGAAATATCCCCCAGGTTGGCCGGGTGGAAGAATTTCCTCTTGCTGGCGGAGGAAGTATTGATTTGACGGGCGAGATGCACTCTTTTGTTTTTGTCAGCCCAAAGAAAAAGAAAATAGACCCAGAAACACGTGAGTATATAAGAGACCCGGTAACGCTTGAACATAAATATGAAGATGAGGCCTTACATTACTATGGTCTTGCCTGTTTTGAATATCCTGAACTCCGAGGAAGAGTCAGAATCCTTGATAGTAGATTTACAGGGCCTAGTGTGTTGATAGAGAGGGACAAGAAAGATAGGATAGAATATTTTGTACTAAACCCTGAAATCCCTGACCCGGGACTTAATGTCCCCTGTCTTTCGATGTTATTTTTTAAAAGACCAGCTGAATCTATCTATACTGCGGGTATGGATGGCATAACTTTCTTTGAGCACCATTATCCTGATAGAGAATACCCAGGCAAAGGAGCATGTTTAGAAATAAGCGGCGATAATATCTCAAGATATGGCTGCCAAAGAGTAATGGCAGAACTAAAAGGAGAGGAACCGGGACTCTACCATGGGATAGTGCCTGGTGAGCCGCCTGGCGAAAGAATACGAAATGTTGCTTCAACAAAGGGTAATGGCTGGTATCCCTTGTCAATGGAAATTGATGCGGACAAATCAGTTAAATATCTTGTTTTCCTTTGGCCAACAGAGCCAGGAAATAAAAAGCACTGGGACCGAGGAGACACTTATTGGTTTCATACAGATGTGCCTAATTTTGGCGATACAGCAGATGGCCGTCTTTATTGGCCGCTTGAGCCTGAACCCACTAGACCCAAGTCCTTTCTAATTCTCCAGGTTCTTGAAGTATTTTAAGCAAAGGTCTGGCGGTATCAAATACCGCCAGACATATATGTTCGAAGCCGGGATCTGAACATCAATAAAAGTGTACGAATTACGAATAAATACAAATATACAAATATTTGTATATTTGTAAGTCATTTGTAATTTGTACCCACTTGGATGTTCGAAGCCGGGATCTGAACATTATTTCAGGACCCGGGCTTGATTATCACCCTTCTTTCTAATCCCTGGCCCATGCTTTCGGTAACAACATCCTGACGCTCAGCTAATTCAAGATGAATAATTCTTCTTTCATAAGAGGACATTGGCGCCAGGGTTTTTTGCTTTTTGCTTAAAGAAACCTCATCAGCTGTAACTTGGGCTAAATCCTTTAAGTACTCTATTTTTTTCTCCTTGTAGCCATTAATATCTAAGTCAAGATAAAAATCGCTGCCAAATTTCCTTCGCAGAACTGCCTTTAATAAATGTTGAATTTCCGAGAGGGTCTGCCCGTTTCGACCAATTAAAATTCGGGGCTCCTCAGTCCTTATTCTTACGGGCAAGGTTCTGTCTCGGGTCTCTCCTACTTCTAATGACCCTAAAAAACCCATTTTTTCAAAAAATTCTTGACAAACAGCCCTAATTTTTTTCAAATCAAATTGGTTTTGCATTTTTTTTTGTTTTTAAGAAAAAGTGTTGCTGACCAATAACAAATAAACTTGTTACTGCCCAAAAAAGAGCCAGGGCCGAAGGAAAGCCCAATAAAATCATAAAAGTAAAAACAGGAAATAAATAAAGCATTTGTTTTTGGAAAAGTTCAAGGAATACTGATTGACCGTCCTTTTTATTGCCGGTTTTTTTGGTTTTAGGTGACAGCATTTTCGTCTGCCAAAACTGAAGAAAACCGGCTATAATCGCAAGAATAAAATTGGGCTGGGAAAGATTAACTAATCCCAGGAAACTTGGCACGAACCCATTTAACGGACTGGGGACAAAATCATAGAGAAACCCTATTTGGTCTTGCCCAAACCCTCGCGAGAAAACCTGAAAAAGAGCAATTAAAATAGGAATTTGAATTAAAAAAGGCAGGCAGCCGGAAAAAGGATTAATTTTTTCCTCTTTGTAAAGATTCATCGTTGCTTTTGCCAGTCCTTCTCTGTCTTTTTTATATTTTTTCTGAATTTCTTTTATTTTTGGCTGGAGGTCGGTCATTGCTTTTTGAGAAATAATTGCCTGGCGCGAAAGGGGATAGAGCAAAGCCCTGATTAACAAAGTCAAAACAATAATCGCCACACCGAAATCCTGTCCCGGCAAATAGTGATAAAGGAGAATCAGGGCATTCAAAATGGGCTGGTACAATATAAGGTTAAAGGCCTGGATAAGAAAACTCATAGTTGTTTTTAAGTATTATTAGGGTATGTCCACTCCGCCAGGATTAAATGGATGACACTTGACTATTCTCTTTATTCCTAACCAAGTTCCCCTGAAAATGCCGTATTTCTTAACGGCTGAATAGAAGTACTGGGAACAAGAAGGATAGAAACGACAAACCCCTCTCCTGGACAAAAAGCTAAAAATTCCTTGGTCGGGCGAAAAAACTTTTTGGTAAAATTTAATACTATTTAAGACAAGGGTCTTAATCATAAAAGCTATGAATTATGGGCTGGGGGTTAGCACATAGGCGAAAATTTCTTTCAGAAATTTTCGCACTATTCCGCCCTAACCCCGCCCTCTAAGTGTATTGAATTTTGGTTATGCGAGTAAATTAAGTTTAATTTAAAGGCTCTTTGTTTAATCTTTATTCTCTGAGCATAGAGGGCGGGGTAGAGCGGGCTTAATCGGAAAATCTGAAAAATCTGCGTCCTTCGGACTTGATTTTTCAGTTTCCGATATAATAAAAATTCCAGACCTTTGAAGTAGCTTTTCTACGATTTTCTCCAATTCCTCAAAACTCTTTTCTTGTAAGCCGGGTTGGGCAACAAAAACCACGTCAACGCCCTTTTCAATTCTTGACATCCTGCTTTTCAATAACTCCCTCATTCTTCTTTTGAGCTTGTTTCTTTCGTTCGCTCTCTGGGAGACCTTTCGGCTAACTATAAAACCAAATTTGCTTATCTCTGAGCCGTTTTTGGCTACCTTCAAAAATAAAAAATTTTCTTTGAAACCACTGCCCTGTTTAAGAACCCTTTCAAAGTCCTTTTTCTTTTTTAATCGGTTCTTTTTCAGAAGCATAACTGTATGGCTCTTCCAAAATTTTTATTACACAGTTAACCTCTTTCGTTTTTTCCTCCTTCTCCTGCTTAAAACCCTAACTCCGGCTTTCGTTTTTTTCCTCTTAATAAAGCCGTGGGTTTTTTTCCTTTTTTTCTTTTTTGGTTGATAGGTAATTGACATAATAAACGTTAGCACAGAGAATGGTCAGTAGAAAACCCTCTCTGACGTTAGTTTAGTATGTTATGAAATCTAAGTCAAATATACTGAAAATTGATGGCTGGTGTCTGCGTTCAAAGCCCGGCTCCGAACATCCAGGCGCGCTTTTATTGATGTTCAGATCCCGGCTTCGAACATGGCTTAGCGATCCGGCTCGGAAAAAATCCACAATTTGTCCCCAACTTATTAACGAATTATGGCTTTTTATCTTTCTCCGCCCCTATTTATAAGGGTTGACTTCATCTCTTGGTTTCAGTTATAATACAGACAGCTTGTAGGTTATTAGGTTTTAGGTTATTAGGTTTTAGGTTATCAGGAAGCGCCTAAAAGCTGCAACCTAAACCCCTTTTAATATGGACGGAAAAGAACTGTGGCAATCTATTTTAGCCCAAATTCAATTCCAAATTAGCCAAGCCAACTTTTCTACTTGGTTTAAGAACACCAAAATTTCAGATATTAAAGATGGTCAGATGATTGTTTCAGTCCCAAATAATTTTTCCAAAGAATGGCTAAAAAATAAATATCATAAAATCTTGTTGGGGGCTCTTCATAAATTGTCGCCAGAAATTAAAGAAATAAAATATATTATCAGCGCCGGCCCAACAATTAAGGAAAGGGCTTTTTTGCCGCTAAAAAAAACTCCCCAGCTTGACCTCCGAGAGTTTGCGATTGAAAAGCAGTCCGGGCTTAACCCAAGGTATCAGTTTGAAAATTTTGTCGTGGGCTCTTTTAACGAATTAGCCCATGCTGCTGCCTGGTGCGTCTCTGACAAACAGGGTCTAACCTATAACCCTTTATTTATTTACGGCGGTGTCGGATTAGGCAAAACCCATCTCTTGCAAGCAATTGGCAATCAAAATAGAAAGAAATTCCCCAACAAAAAAATAAAATACATAACATCAGAAAAGTTTACTTCGGATATGGTAGCGGCCATTAAAAATCAGGGCCTTGAGAGTTTTAAGATAAAATACAGGGAAATAGATTTTCTAATTGTTGACGATGTCCAATTCTTGGCTGGCAAAGAAAAAACCCAGGAAGAATTTTTTCATGTCTTTAATGTTTTATATGAAAGAAATAAACAGATTGTTCTTTCCTCTGATAAGCCGCCGAGAGCCATCTCTGTTTTAGAAGAAAGGTTGATTTCGCGGTTTGGAGGGGGTATGACGACCAATATCGGCACGCCTGACTTGGAAACCAGAATGGCTATTTTAGGAATCAAAATTAAAGAAAAAAACATTTCTCTTTCTGACGAAATTTTAGAGTTCATTGCGGTTAATATTAAAAATAATATTAGAGAGTTAGAAGGAGCGGTTAATCAATTAGCCGTCTGCCAAAAAATGAAAAACGGCCCGCTAACATTAACAGAGACCCAAGACATTCTTAAAAAAACAGTTATCGGTCCTAAAAAAGTGGCTAATTTTAAGAAAGTTCTCCAGGTGGTGGCCGAATTTTACGATCTTAAAGAAAGGGAAGTGTTAAGCCCCTCAAGAAAGCAAGAAATTGTTAGGCCTAGGCAAATTGCTATGTATCTACTAAGAGAGGATCTAAAGTGTTCTTATCCTTTAATTGCCAGAAAATTCAAAGATAAAGATCATACCACTATTATTTACGCTAAAAAGAAAATTGAAAGAGAGATGAGAAAAAACGAAAACCTAACCGAAGAAATTAGCTTAATAAGACAAAGAATATTTAATTAATTTTTGAATTACGAAATAGAAATTACAGTATTTTTTGAGTATTTCAGGAGTGTTTTGGCGGGAAATCCGAAATAAAACTTTCTCCGGATTGTCATATTAAGGCCCTGGAATTTTTGGGGAAAAATACTGAATAAAAAGAGAAGAATTTTAATAAAATTTTATTCCCAAAGTAATTCTTTATTTTTTTAACTAGTTTTAAGATACCGAAACGCTGCTAATTCTTTAATAAACAAGATAATTCCCAAAAAATCTTTTCCTTAATAATAACTATAATAATTAATTTAATTTATAATTAAGATTGTTGAACAATTTTTTCCGCGTAAATCAGTGTTATTATCAGCGTAAATCAGCCCCTATTAGACGAATAGAAATAGATAAATATAGATAATTTCGTAGAAAAACGGGAGTTATTCAATGGTCTAAAAATATGAAATTACTTATTTTAAAAAACAACCTAAAACAAGGAATAAATATTACTTCCCGATTGACTCAAAAATCTATTAGTTTACCTATTTTGAATAATATCTTATTGCAAACCGAAAAAAACTTTCTTAAAATCAGTTCCACTGATTTGGAAATAGGCATTCATTATTGGGTTTTAGCTAAAATTGAAAAACAAGGCCAAATTGCTGTTCCCGGCCGAACCTTGTCTGGTTTAATTGACTCGCTTTTTGATGAAAAAATTATGTTGGAAAGCAGGGCAAACGTTTTATTAATTCAAGGGAAGAGTTTTCAGAGCAAAATTTTAAGCCAAAGTCCAGAGGATTATCCAATTATTCCGGAACTCAAAGAGGACTTTATTGAAGTAGATAATTCCACCTTTATTCAGGGTTTATCTCAAGTGGCTGATGTTGCCGCCATTACCCAAATTAGGCCTGAATTATCAGGAATCTATCTTTCTTTTGATGAAAAAAGAATTTTGATGGCGGCCTCTGACTCTTTTAGATTAGCGGAAAGGAAAATAATTTTCCCGCAGGAAATAAAAATGGAAAAAGAACAAGCCATCATTTTACCCTCTAAAACAGCCAGAGAATTAATTAATATTCTTGATGAAAAACAGGGGAAGTTAAGAATATATTTCTCTCCCAACCAAATTATGTTTGAAACAGAGATGCCTGAAGAAACCGCTCATCCCCAACTTCAAATCACTTCCCGTTTAATTGAGGGTTCTTACCCTAATTACCGAGAAATAATTCCCCAACAATTCAAAACAGAGATTACTTTAAGTAAAAGAGAATTTCTTGACCATATAAAAACAGCCAGCTTGTTCTCCGGAAAGGCGAATGAAACCCAGTTAACAGTTATACCCAAAAAAGGACTAATTGAGGTCTTTAGTCAAAGTTCTGAGTTAGGTGAAAACCAGTCAACTCTTTCAGGAAAAATTAAAGGTGAGTCGGTAAAAGCGTCCTTTAATTACCGTTTCTTAGCAGACGGTCTTTCAAAAATAAAGACCTCAGAGGTTGTTTTTCAACTTAACGGAGAAGAAGGCCCGGCGCTCCTAAAACCATTCGGCGATGAAAATTATTTCTATATTGTAATGCCCATTAAGCCAAGCTAAAGGTGTGATGATAAGCGGTAGGCGGCCTACTTTCTATCCTCTACTCTCCAAACTTGTTTTTCCCTTTTAAGACAATTTTAGAAAAAAGAGTAAGACAATATGGCTTCTGGCAGGAAATTTTGGGATTGAGGATTTGTCAGTCCTGGAAGCAAGAAGTAAAGGATATCCTGAGACGAGAGAATATAAAAAACGCCCAGCCACTACATTTTAGGGCAGGCATTCTTGAGGTAAAGGTTAGCAGTCCGATTTTGTCCCAGAAACTTCGTCTTAAAGAAGAGGAAACCAAAAAAAGGATAAATAAATCCCTGAAAACATCTGCCCTAAAGAAAATTATTTACCTTGAATGTTCGAAGCCGGGATCTGAACACTGCTAAAACCAATGTTCGAAGCCGGGATCTGAACATTATGGGTTGCGAATTTTAAGGTTTTGTAAGGGCTTCAGGAAGATGTTTCGCAGAGGCCTTGATAAAAAATTCACGCCAAAGAGGAGCGGCCAGTCCAACACCCGCTCCAAGCGTCGGAGAGTTGTCGCTGTTGCCAATCCAAACGCCGACCGCTAAAGAGGAAGTATAACCAATTGCCCAAGCATCTCTGAAATTTCCAGTGGTTCCGGTTTTTACCGAGACCGGAAATTCTTTAATGTAAAGAGGCGAATTAATGCCAAACATTGGAGACCTAGCTGCGTTATCAGACAAGATATCGGAAACCAACCGAGCGACATTTGAAGATAGGACCCTTTTAGTCGTTGCCTGATTTTCTTTAATAATATTGCCCCTGTCATCTCTAATTTTTAAGATAACCTGGGGCTCTGTCCTCTTGCCGTTATTAGCAAAAACGCCATAAGCCGAAACCATATCTATTAATCTTACCTCTCCTCCGCCCAAAACCAAAGCCAAGCCATAAAAAGAGCCCGGTTTATTTAGAGTAGTAATTCCCATTTCCTTGGCTATTTTTATGCTCTCTTCCAGCCCAGCCAAATGGGCTAAGACCTTGACTGAAGGCACGTTAAGGGACTGAGCCAGGGCTTGTCTTAAGGTGACCGGGCCGCGAAATCTATTGTCAAAGTTCCGGGGGATATAGGATTCTCCTCCCCAGATGCCAAAATTGGTTTTTTCATCCATAACTATAGTTTTATCAGTATAGCCCCTTGCAAAGGCCTTAGCATAAACAAAGGGCTTAAAGGCTGAGCCCGGTTGTCTGCCGGGCAGGGAAACGGCAACATTGACTTTGGGGTCAAAAAGGCAATTTCTTCCAGGAAGACAATTTTTAGGATAAGACCCTGCGAACCAATCTCTTGAACCAACCATAGCCAGGGTTTCTCCATTTCTGGGGTCAAGAGCAACTAAAGCAGCATTAAAAGCCCTTAATCGCTCGTTTTGCTTTCCTTTTTCTTTAACCAATTTTTCAGCCACTTGTTGAAGTTCCCAGTCCAAGGTGGTGTAAATTTTTAACCCCCTTTCTTGAAGAAACTCTCGGCCGTATTCTCTTTCTAAAAGTTGTTTGACGTGGAGAGTGAAGTGAGGAGCTCTAATAGGATTAAGAATTTTCTGAAAAACCAATTCTTCCTTTTTTGCCTTTTCTGCCTCTTCTTCTGTAACATATTCCTTTTTAGCCAATCTTCCTAAGATACGATCTTTTCTTGCCAAGAGTTCTGCTTTTTGTTCGCCATAAGGGGAGAGGCGGCTGGGAGCTCTAATTAAAGAAGCCAAGAGGGCTGCTTCTGCTAAGGAAATTTCTGAAACCGGCTTTCCAAAAAAGGTTTGGCTGGCTGCCTCTACGCCATAAGTATTTGAGCCAAAAGGAACCTGGTTCAGATACCACTCCAAGATTTGTTCTTTAGAATAACGCCTTTCTAATTCTAAAGTTAAAATCACTTCCCTAATTTTTCTCCTGAAGGTTCTTTCTCTGGTTAAAAAAGAGGAGCGAATTAGTTGTTGGGAAATTGTTGAGCCGCCAAACAAAAGCTCGCCTTCTCTTAAGTTTAAGATAACAGAACGTAAGATGCCTCTCCAGTCAAGGCCAAAATGTTCATAGAAATTGGCGTCTTCGGCTACTATCACTGCTTTTTGGAGGAAATCAGGCATTTCTTCTAAGGCAACTATTGTTCTTCTTTCTTCGCCATAGAGTTCGTATAAAAGGATTTCGCCCGTTCGATCATAAATTTTGCTTGTCTGGAAAAACTCTCTTTCCGTAAACCTTTCTGGTCTTGGCAGGTCCTTGGCGTAATAGACAAATAAGAACAAACAACCGAAAAACAAAAGCAGCAAGCAGAAACCGAGAAGTTTTAAGGTTATTATAGTTTTATTTCCCCTCTTTTTTTCTTTTCTCATATTATGTTTTTATATCGGAATTTGAAAATTCCGATACGCTGATATAACGCTGATTAACTTTTTAACGCTGATAGACGCTGATTAAAAAGGAATCCCTTACTTATCAGCGTAAATCAGCGGATAATTCTAAATCAGCATAAATCCGCGTATAGGCGCGAACGAAGTGAGCGTCTATGTTTGAGTGTTAGGCCTAAGCCCAACACTAACTCAAAATTATTATATTAAGTAGTTTTTGTCAAGACGATCAATGCGTCTCCGATTCGTCTTCACGAATAAGCTCCGGCGGCTTTCCCGAAACCATAGTAAGCGCCATAAACATCCATTAAGGACATTCGCTTGACAGGGGTTGATGGATTGATATAAAATAAAAGCAGTTAGTTTAGCTTATTATGGAAAAGGAAAAATTCTATTTAACTAAAGAAGGATTAGAAAGAGTAAAAAAAGAGAAGCAGGGGCTGCAAGAAATAAAGGCATTGAAAGCAAGAGGTGAGGTGCCTGACTTTTTGCATTCAGAAGAAGTTAACCCTGATTACCTTTCTTTTCGAGAAGACATTGGCTTTTTGGAAGCAAGATTGGCTGAGCTGGAAAACATCTTAAGGAATATTGAGCTTATCCAGCCTCCTTCTAAAGAAGAGCAAGACAAGGTTTATCTTGGAGCCACTGTTTTGGCTGAGGTGGATGGCCGGCTCGATGAATTTACAATTGTTGGCAGTTTGGAGGCAAATCCATCTGTAGGTAAAATTAGTAATCAATCCCCAGTTGGTAAAGCCCTTTTAGGTAAAAAAGTTGGGGAAACAGTTTTTATTTCTTCACCCATTAAGGTAGGATATAAAATCAAACAGATTAAATATGACCTTTAAAACAATTAAAGTCATTGTAAAATTGAGTGACTTCCGAAGTCACTCAATTTTCTCTTTATTATTGACTTTAAGTAATAAAGCGCTTTGCGAACCAGATCTTTGCTGGTTCGCTATTTTTTTATGACAGGAGTTTTAAGTTTTCTTTTGGAAGCAGAAAAATTAAAAAAGATAAAGAGGACTGGCTGGCTTGAGCGAGGCGTTAAAAATCCCGAGACCATTGCCCAGCATAGTTTTCGAGTTGCTTTACTGAATTGGTTTCTGTCTGAGAAATCAAGTCCTCGATTTAACATTGAAAGGATAATTAAGACAAGTTTGGTTCACGATCTCAGCGAGGCCTATATTGGAGACATAACGCCTTATTGGGGTTTGTTGCCTAAAGATCCTTTGAAGAGAAAAGAAGTTTTGAAAAGATGGGTAAGATTGACAAAAGAGAAAAAGGAGAAGAGGGCAGAAGAAAAATTTCAGCGAGAGAAAAAGGCCTTAGAAAAATTAGTGAAATTTCTCCCCCTTTCTCTTCAGAAAGAAATAGAGGGTGCCTGGTTAGATTATGAAGGGCTCACTCCTTCAGAAGGAAGGTTTACAAGGCAGGGAGATAAGGCAGAAACCCTACTCCAGGCCTTAGAGTATTTTGGTTCTAAACCAGATTCGCTGGCAACCGCTTGGTGGGAAGAAGTTGAGGACTTAATTGATCACCCCGCTTTATCCAATTTTTTAGTAGAAATTGAAAAAAAGTTTTATGCTAAAAAGAGGACTGACCCCATTTTAGATTTTCTTATTGAAGTAGGGAAGTTAAAGAGATTGCCTCGCCGGGGCTGGGTTGTTAGAAGAATCAAAGAGCCGGAAACCGTAGCCGACCATAGCTTTACGGTTGCCTTGATGGTTTGGGTTTTTGGCCAAAAGAAGAAAATTGATTTAAGAAAGGCCTTGAAAATGGCTTTAATTCATGAAATTTGCGCTGTTTATGCTGGCGATTATACTCCTCACGATGTTTTTACTCGACGTTTTAGCGGCCACCCCCTCAGCCCCAATGTATGTTATGATGTTTTAGGTTCCCGCTGGCGCTGGAAAAAATTTTGGCAAGCGCGGCCAAGATTATTAAAACAAGAAAAAGTAAAAAGATTTCAGGGTACTTATAAAAAAGAGACAAAAGCTCTTCGGGTTCTGGTGGGAAGATTGCCTCAGAACTTAAAACAAGAGATTCTATGTCTCTGGAGAGAATTTAACGAGAAAGAATCAGCCGAAGGCAACTTTGTTGACCAGGTTAATTGTTTAGCCACTTTTTTGCAGGCCTGTCAGTATTGGCAAGAAGATAAAAGATTCCCTATCAGAGTTTTTGCTGAGCAGGTGGCGGAATTTATCTCTGATCCTGAGTTGATTGAATTCTTAGAGGCCTTACAAAGAAAGTTTAAGTTAAAATCTCTGGAGTCCAAATAATATGGAGTGCCAAAAGGAAAAAAATCTAATAAGTTGTCCCTGCACTTATCCTGGCTGCCCGCGAAAAGGAATTTGTTGTGAATGCTTAAAACACCATTTGGCAGAAAGTGAGTTGCCTGCCTGTTGTTTTTCCTTAGAGACCGAAAAGAGTTATGACCGCTCTTTTGAGAAATTTATTGAAGAGCAGAAATAATTAAAAGACAAGCCCTCCAATTTTTGGGTAAACCCCGTTGATTTGGCTTTAGAGAATTTTGTTTTTGTGATAAAATAATAAGAGGCGCATCAGCGTCACAAACAAAGGTCGAGATAGTTTTATAAAAACAATAATATAATAAGTTGTAAGAATTCCGAGCGTTGTTTACACTTTTTATTTCTTTAAATTCCAAGCACCAAGCACCAAATAACAAACAATATCCAAATTCCAATGACCAAATGACCAAAACCTTCTTTATAAACAATTCTGTTTCGGTCATTGGGATTTCGGTCATTGGAATTTATTTGTGATTTGGAATTTGGGATTTGGGATTTTATTGTTGGGATTCGTTTAGAACTTAGAATTTTCCTTCTAAAGAACTGTAAACAACGCGTCTAATTCCTACAAATAAGCTATGAAAATCTCATTATTAATAGTTTTGTTGGTTTTAATTGGTTTTGGAGGAGGGGTCTTGGCTCAAGAGGCAAGAGAGCCGGTGCCTTTGATTCCTGAGGTTTTGCCAGAATTGCCGGGCGCCGGATTTACCCCGGAAAGCCGTTTTTATTTCCTTGACCAATGGGGTGAAGGGATTCAAATGTTTTTCACTTTTACTGACGAAGGCAAGGCCCGGCTCCAGGTTTCATTGATTGGAGAACGGGTTTCAGAAATAAAGGTGATGCTTGGCAGGGAGGTTCTAAGCCCCGGAGCTATTGAGATTGCCTTTGTCAGAATTGGGGCGCACACGGATAGGGCGGCTATCATCTTAGGTGAACTTGAGGCAAGGGCAGAGATTGCCCCCCTAGCGGCAACCCTTGCCAACAAGATGTCTGTCTGGGAAGGATTTCTTAATGACGCGATAGAAAACTCAGGGGATAAGATTAGGGCGCTTGCCGTGGTGGAAAGAGAAGCGTTATTGCAAAGAATGGACGATCCGAATTTCATTCAGGCAATGGAGAACGCCTTAAGAGGTCTCGCCGATGAAATTGATGCCAAACTTGGCAGACCACTGGAAGGGTTTACTGTTGTTTCTTACAATGTGGATGTGGATGACGATACTTACAGCTCCACCCATGAGGCGGAAGCGGACACTATTGTTGATTTAGCGGCTTTACGGAACCGGATCCTTGCCCAAGGCATTGATCAGGCCTGGGAAAGTGGTGACGTAACGCTTGACGACGATTCTTTGGATATTACATTTGAAAAAGTGTATCCGCCAGTAACTATTGATGGCATTGAATTGACTCCTGAGGCCTCGGTAACGATCAGTGTTTCTATCAACAGTCCTCAGCAGGGCATGACCTCTATAGATTACGATATTGACATTACCCTGGAAACCGAGTCCGAACGATTAGCTAGTTTTCTTGAAGACAAACTTGATAAAGCGGAAGAAGAGTTTGATGATTTATCCGATGAGATTGAGGAGCAGATGGAAGTTAGTTTGGCGGCGCGCAAAGCGATACAAGAAGCCGAAGAAGCAAAACAGGAAATTATTGATGAGGCCGCTGAAGAAGGCATCGTAATTCCCGCAGGAACTTTCGACGAGTTTGACGCTCTTCTTATGCAAGCAAGATCAGCGCTTGCCGCCGGCAACTACCAGGAAGCGCGACGATTTGCCGAGCAGGCCGAAGAGATTCTTGACGACATAGAAGAAGCGATTAAAAATTTGGAAAAAGAAAAAGAGGAAGCAATAGAGAGATTAGAAGAATTAGAAGAGAAATTAGAGGAGGCCGGACGTGCTGAAGAGGCCTTAAGAGAAGTCCAGAGGAAACTTGAACAGGCGCCAATAGAGGCAAGGGAGGAAATAGAAAAAGAGCTTGAAGAAGCCCGCAAGCAATATCAAGAGCGACTAAAAGAAATTGAAGAAGCTCGAGAGAAAGTTGAAGAGGAGATGCCCGAAGCAGAGATGCCGGCGAGAGAAAGAGGCAGGGCTTGCCAGAAAGACAGAGATTGCATTGGTTTAATTTGTCCTATGGTGATCGGCGGCGATACTCCCCAATGTGATGAAGAAACAGAAGTATGTTTCTGCGGTCCTTCTTGGACAGTCAATGATAGAATGCCGAGACCAAGTAATCAATATTAGACCTGTTATCTATAAATCCGGTCACTGCCTCGTTACTTATAATTATGAGCAGCGGGGCAGACGTTTTGCTCCGAAATCATTCCAAAAGCACCACCAGACCAAGCGGTGTTTTTGGTTTATATAAAGCCCCGTTACTCATAAATCCAGCTACTGGACAATTACAGAGATTTATAATGTAATAGGGCAAATAGTTTGAATCTATCTACAATAATTATGAGTAACGGGGCAAAATAAGCTATAATGTATCTATGAGCCAAAGAAGATCAAAAATAACTAAGAAAATGACTATTGGCGAGATTATTAAAAAATACCCTAAGAGCATTTTTGTTTTTATTGATTACGGCTTTCATTGCATTGGTTGCCCGGCCGCTCAAACAGAGACCCTGGAAGAAGCAGCCGAAGTTCACCAAATTGACCTTCAAAAACTGCTCCGGGATTTAATTAAAGCTATTTAATGCCAATCTACAAATGAAATGCGAATGCTGCGAATAAAAAACAATATAGTCCATCCCGAATTATCTTATAAAACTTGTGGTCTCTGTTTTTATGTTCATAATAAATTAGGGAGATATAGAAACGAGAGGCAATATGCTGACGCGATAGAGGAATTATTAAAAGAAAATAAGATAGGATATGTACGTGAAAAAGCATTACCTCCTTCTTTTAAGGGAGAAAAAGAAGAAAGAAATATTCCCGATTTTATTATTGACGATAGAATTGTTTTAGAGATAAAGGCAAAACCCTTTATAGCAAAAGATGATTATTTTCAGTTACGTCGGTACCTTGTCTCTTGTAATAAAAAATTAGGTTTAATTGTTAATTTTCGTCAAAAATATCTTTACCCTAAAAGAGTTCTAAACCGAGATATAAAATAGCTATTCGCAGCATTCGAATACCATTCGCATCATTCGCATTATATTATTTATGAAAAAACTCTTCCTTTTTTTACTTTCTTTAGGAATTGGCGTTGGCGTTTTTTGGTTAGTTATAGGAAGGATTGGCTGGCAAGCGATTTTACAGCCCCTTCTCTTATTTAGGAGTTGGCAGGGAATAGCAATTTTTTTATTAACTTTATTGATAGCTATTTTTCACATTTGGCGGTGGCGATTTATTTTAAGAACACAGGGCTATAATTTCTCTCTAAAGGGCTTAGGCGAGATTTGGTCGGTTGGTTTTGCTATTACTTATCTTACGCCGATTGCCCTTCTTGGCGGAGGAATTTTTATGGCCCTGGGCTTGAGAAAAAAGTTTTCTCTCCCTTGGCAAAAAAGCCTCGCTTCGGTTGCTATCTTCAGAATTTTAAGTTTGAGTATTATTCTTTTGTTTTTAATCTTTGGCTTTTTTGCCTTTTTATTTTTAGTGGGCTTACCTTCAGAGGGGATTGTTTTAATCTCTGCTTTTATTATTTTAGCCGTAGCCGTGGTTTTAATCCTTTTTTATTACCGGAGCTTCCGAAGAAAAAGCATTTTGGCTTATTTTTTAAAAATTTTTAGCAGAAATGTTACTTTGAACCATAACAATCAGGCAATTATTGAAACAGAAGAAGAGATTTTTTCTTTTTTTAAGCCGAAAAATAAAGTAATGTGGCAAGGATTAGGACTTACCCTTTTGGCCGCTTTTTTGGACTTAGCCAGATTTTGGCTTATTATCTTCTTTTTAGGGGGGACTGTCATTAACGGCTTTCAGGCCCTGGCTATTTTCGCTTTTGTTCATATGGCTTATGCTTTGCCTTTGCCAGCGGCCTTAGGTGGCTTGGAATTAAGCCAGACCTTTACTTTTGGGGTTTTGGGCTTGGGAGCGGACTTGGGAGCCGTTTTCAGTTTAATTTTAAGAGCCGCCGAATTATCCTTGGTTTTTATTGGCTTTTTTTTCCTAATCAAAGCATGGATTAAATCCCGTGTCTTAACTTGGCTCTTGCGGAAATCTGTTATAACTAAGAAATAAATAACCCTCAGTGGGATCTTTGCGCTCAAAAAGGGCGTAGATAACTGTTCATCCTTAAAAATTTCCATTTCGTAATTCAAAGTAAATAAGAATTTTATCCGGCTCCCGCGCCTTTTACTTTTATATGGTCTTAAAGCAGAAAATATGTCAAAAACAAGACGAAGCCAATTTATCACTTTTTTACCCGGAGAGACAAGAAAATTAGGACAAAATTTAGCAAAAGAGATCTTAAGAAAAGAATTGCGAAAAAACGCAGTTGTTTTGGCTTTGCTCGGTGATTTAGGAGGAGGGAAAACAACTTTTTTGCAGGGTTTTGCTAAGGGCCTGGGAGTAAAAGAGAAAATTTTGAGTCCGACATTTATTATCATGCGAAAATTTCAAATAGAAAGTGGAGAGCGGAAAGTAGAAGGTAGAAAAAAAACTACGCGCCACCCTCTATCCTCTACTCTCTACTCTCTACCCTCTACTCTCTATCACATCGACTGTTATCGAGTTGAGAAACCAAAAGAGATTTTGGTTTTGGGTTTCAAAAAAATAATCTCTGACCCTCAAAATATTGTGGCTATTGAGTGGGCAGAGCGGCTTGGTAAGATACTACCAAAAAATACAATCTGCCTACACTTCGATTTTCTTGACAAAAAAACAAGAAAAATTACAATTTCAAAGAATCACAACTCCATGCTAAAATAAAAAACAGGGATCGGGTCCCTGGACCCGATCCCTGGGGGCTTGGGGATTCTAGTTATGCCTTATAGACGCCAACAATTTGTTAATGATGAAATTTATCATGTTGTCTTGAGGGGGATTGATGAGAATTTGGTTTTCAAAGACATTAATGATTACTACAGAGGGATTTTTTCTATCTACGAGTTCAATACCACAAGACTAATTACTATAAGAGAACGGAGAGAGGCCCGTGCCCGTTTCAAAAAATCCAGCAAGGGTTTGATTCCTGTTGTTGATAAAAGGGATAAGTTGGTGGAAATTTTGACCTTTTGTTTTATGCCGAATCATATTCATTTATTATTAAAACAAATAAAAGAAGGGGGAATTTCAAAATTTATGCAGAAACTGGGTGCTGGCTACGGAGGTTATTTAAATAAAAAATATAATCGCATGGGACATGTTTTTCAAAGCAGATTTGGCGCTATTCACATTAAAAATGATGAACAGCTAAAAACGGTCTTTGTATATATTCATACTAATCCTGTGGCCCTTGTAGAGCCAAACTGGAAAGAAGAAGAAATAACAAAGCCAGAGAAAGTTATTGAATTTCTAGAAAACTATAAATGGTCAAGTTATCCTGACTATATTGGCAAAAAGAATTTTCCCTCAGTCACGGATAGAGATTTTCTTTTAAAGATAATGGAACCAAAAGATTGGAAGAAATTTGTGGATTATTGGATACAATATAAAGGAAAAATCAAAAAGTTTCCCGATCTCGCCCTAGAATAAAAAAACAGGGATCGGGTCCAGGGACCCGATCCCTGGGAAGAGTTACTTTAACAATAGGAGAAATAGGATTTATATTAATAGTTTTTTTGAGAAATTCTTTTTATTTTGTGTTAAAATGAAAACATGACTAAAGAAAAAAAACGGCTTATTATTATTGACAGCAATGCTTTAATTCATCGGGCCTATCATGCTCTGCCTCCCTTGACTACCAAGAAAGGGGAATTGGTCAATGCCGCTTATGGATTTTTATTGGTTTTTTTTAAGGCCATCAGAGAACTAAAGCCAGATTTTATAGCTGCTTGCTTTGATTTGCCAGCGCCTACTTTTCGCCATCAAAAATTTAAAGAATATAAGGCAAAAAGACCCAAAACCCCGGAGGGATTAGTCCAACAAATTCCAAAGGTAAAAGAGATATTAAAGGCATTTAATGTTGCTGTTTTTGAAAAAGAGGGATACGAAGCCGATGACCTTATTGGCACCTTGAGTAAAGAGTCGGTTAAAAGATCTGCCTTGCGCCAAAACGAAATCTCTGGCGCGGGACAAGCTTATTCTCTAGTGGAAAATATTATTCTTAGCGGCGACTTAGATACCCTTCAATTAATTGATGAAAACACCAAGGTCTATACTTTTAAAAAAGGACTAAAAGATACTGTTTTGTATGATGAAGAGGCAGTTAAAAAAAGATATGGCTTAAACCCCGAGCAATTAGTTGACTTCAAGGCCTTAAAGGGCGACCCTTCAGATAATATTCCTGGTGTGCCCGGGATAGGGGAGAAGACCGCCATTAAATTAATTAAAGAATTCGGTAGCTTAGAAAGCTTATATTCAGCATCAAATCAGCGGCCACTGCCGAAGGCAGTGCTAATCAGCGTAAATCAGCGTCTTCGAGTGAAGCTCGAAGAATACAAAGAGCAGGCCTTTTTCAGCAGGGATTTAGCCGAGATACACAAAAATGTGCCTTTGGATTTTAACTTAAAAGAATGCCAATGGGAAAATTATAAAAAAGAAAAAGCCACTCAAATTTTAAAGAAATTTGAATTTTTTAGTTTAATAGAAAGGTTACCATAAACCCCGTTAGAAAGCCCGCATTGCCCATCAACTAAACAGACATCATTTCTACGGACTTGAAAAACAACTTTCTAACGGGGTAAATAGCCACAGGTCAGACCTGTATAAGTTTAGCTTGGTGGAAATTTGGAAGTATGATAGAATTAAATAATCAATCGTATCTCTAACTAAAGATTCTTAAAATATGGCTAAATTACCAAAAATAGATAAAAGCGTTCAAAGAAGATTTATTATTAGCTTTTTAATACTATCTGTCGTTTTTGTTTTTTTCTTTTGGGTTTTCATAGAAACACAAAGAACAACCATTGAAAAACATCATATCACTCACATAGAAAAAGCGGATATACTAATATCAAGCACACTAAAACAAGCTCGTTTGAACGACTATATTGTCGCCAAGGAGATAGTAGAATTATTGGAGATCGGAGGTAAAAAAGAGGTTCTTGAAGGTCTTATACAAATAGAAGAAAGGGAGGAAAGAGTTGGAGTGCTTTTGGACAGCGATGTTCTGTTGGTTATTGACCAAGAAGGGTTTATTGTGGCGAGAGGAGAATTGGTGGGAAAGAAAAGAATAGAGTTGGCTCAAGAAGGACATATTAAAGATGGTTGGATTCCTTCTTCCGCCTTTGAGCAAGCTCTTACTATGGCCTTGAATGGCAATGTGGACGTTAGAAAAATAATCTATGACAGAAATTTTTTGAGAAGAGAGGGTTACGATCGTTTTGGTCTGCCGGGAATGGGCTTAACTATTATGACCCCGGTAATAGACAAAGAAAATGATAAACAGGTCGGGGTTTTAATTAGGGTTTCTTTTGTCAACGAACATAAAGAATTAGTTGGGGCAATTAAAGCGGTAACGGGCGTCGCCTTTACGGCAATTCTTCCAACAGGAGAGGTGGTTGGTTCCTTTTTTGCGCCAAAAAGCGCTGAGAAAATAAAGCCAAGTCAGGCCTTGGTTGCAGCAGCAGAAGAGAGAAGAGAAAAAATAATTGGCAAAGAATTAGAATGGAAAACAGAAAACTTTGTCCTGGAAGAATATACTGTTGAAGAAATCAAACTGACACACCACGACGAAACAAGCGCTTATTATAGAGTTGTTTATTGGTTGGAGTTGGATGATTATGGAAATTTTGCTTCTTTGAGGGGGATAAGTATGGAAATAGATGCCTATTTAGAGCAAAAAAATTTTTTAATTGGTTTAATTTTAATAGTCCTTCTTTCCTTTTTGATAATTTTTGGTTCTTTCTATCTTTTAATACGAAAGAAATTAGTTTATCCAATTACATCTTTTATTGGTCAACTAAAAACCAAAAAAGAAGATAAAAAAATAGAGATTTCCAAGCATTACCAAGAATTTAAAGAATTAGAAGAGGCCTTTAATTCGTCTTTCAATCAAGTAAAAGAGGCGCGAGATATTTTAGAAGTAAAAGTTAAAGAGAGAACAAAAGAATTAAAAGAACTTGCCGTAAGCCTTGATAAACAGGTAAAAGAAAAAACAAGGGAGATTCAAGAAAAAATGGAAGAATTGGAAAAATTTAATAAGTTGGCTATTGGCCGGGAACTCAGAATGATAGAGATTAAGAAAGAACTTGAGGAATTAAAAAAGAAACTTAATAATGAGTCGGAAGGAAAAGAATAATTCTTTGCCCCGTTAGAGATTATAGCGGTAAAGAAAAAAGACAAAGAGCTATAAGGCCTTGGCAAAGAAATAAAAAGAATAATCCTCTAGTAGGGGTTGCCAAAAGCATAAAAGAAGCAAATGTGGCGGGCATCCCTAAAATTAAACACAGAACGTTGAAGGTTCTCCCGAACTTTTAATTCGTGATATTGTCATTGCAATGAAGTGTTTGGTCTTGGGCAAAATTAGCAAGTTAAGCCAGTAACTCGGGGCAGTTTATTTTTTAATGAATCCCGTTAGAAATTTTGCAGTGTTTTTAATTTTTCTAACGGGGTAAATTAATTTCTAATGGGATGGAAGAAAAATTGACTAAAAAAATTAAGAAAAGAGAAAGAGAAACCCAAGAATCAGGCCGAATCGCTAAAATGTTGGTTAGGCGAGATCTGGAGTTAACTCTGCCTGGAGAAAAAAGAGAAGAAGAATTTCAGCAATCGCAAGCAAAAACCAAAGGATTAGAAGAATCAAGAAGAGCCCTAATGAATATTTTGGAAGATGTGGAAGAAGCCAGGAAAAGGGCTGAAGAAGAAAAAAATAAAACCCAGGCAATTATTTATCATTTTGCTGACGCTCTTTTATTTTTTGACAATGAGTTAGTTTTAACAATTTTTAATCCTCAGGCAAAAATTTTTTTTGAAGCAAAGGCCAAAGAAGTTATCGGCAAAAAAGTTCCTGCTCTCAAGGAATTTCCTAAATTAAAGATTTTATTGGACTTTTTAGAAAAGAAACCTGAAAGAATTTTTAGAGAAAAGTTAAAAATTGCCGAGAATCTAATTTTAGAAGTAAGCTCGCTTCCTATTTCCGGAGAGGGAGGAAAAAAAATCGGCACCTTGTTAATTTTACATGATGTTACCCGGGAAAAACATATTGAGAGGATGAAAACCGAATTTGTTTCTATCGCCGCTCATCAGCTGAGAACGCCTCTTTCAGCAATTAAATGGACCTTGCGGATGCTTTTGGAAGGAGATCTAGGAAAGCTTACCAAGGAGCAGTTGGGCTTCCTTGAAAAAACCTATCAGTCCAATGAAAGAATGATTGGTTTAATCAACGACCTCTTAAATGTGGCTCGGATCGAGGAAGGAAGATATGTTTTTAAGCTGACTTCGGTTCAGTTTGAAAAGATTTGTCAAGAGGTAATAGATGTTTTTAAAGAGGAGATATCAAGACGGCAGATTAACTTTGGTTTTCTCATCCCCCTAGAAAAGCTTCCTCAAGTTCGGGTGGATGTGGAAAAGATAAAATTAGTTGTCCAAAATTTTCTTGATAATGCAATTAAATATACAATGCCAGGCGGAAGGATGACAATTTCTTTGAAAAAAGGTATAAAGGAAATAGAGTTTGAAATTAAAGATACGGGAGTCGGTATTTCGAAGGACCAGCAAGAAAGGGTATTTACAAAATTTTTCAGAGGGGCTAATATTATGAGAATGGAAACAACCGGCTCAGGCCTTGGCCTTTTCATTGCTAAAAACATTATTGAAGCCCATGGAGGAAAAATTTGGTTTGAGTCCGAGGAGGGAAAAGGAAGCACCTTTCATTTTACCCTACCAACTGTGGAATAAATATTTGCCAAAATATTAAAAAGGTCTAAAATAAAATAACCCGACGCCAATACGCGAATGTCAGTATGCGAATGCCTTAACGAATAGGCACACGCGAATTACTATGTA